>NZ_JBPBWC010000050.1:0-778 GCF_050954125.1 Halomicrococcus pelagicus
AGTAAACTACCCCACCCTACTCACTCACGGCTTTGCCGTTCGCTTCGTTGAGGGTGGGGCTTTCGCGTGGACTCCCGTTCTGGCCGCCGTCGGCGGCAGGCTCGTACTCGCCATTCACGTTCAACGTCCCGCGATTCAAGCGCACGTTTACGGGTGCGCCTCCGCCCGACGACGTTTGCGCCGAGCGGAGATGCTTCAGACCGATGTTCTTCGCCGCGTTGTAGTCCGCGTGGGGTGAGTAGTCGCACTTCAGGCACTCGAATACGTCCTGCCCATCAGAGGTCGGACGGTTGTCCTCATGGGTGAACCCGCACTTGGAACACCGTTGGGAGGTGTACGCGGGACTCACCTGTGCGACCGAAACGCCGACCACCTCGGCTTTGTACTCGACATACTCGAATAGCCGTCGGAACGCCCACGCGTGGAACTTCTTGGCGCGAGGCATCCGCTCACGAATCCCCGTCAGGTTCTCGAACGCAATCACGTCACAGTCGTTCTCGACGGCTTCCGCGACGAGTTCTTTCGAGACGGTGTGTAAGAAGTGGTCGTAGCGGCCCGTCTCGGTGCGTCCGACCGACTGGATGGTTTCGTGGGCCGCCCGCGTGCCACGCTGTTGGAGCGACCCACGCCGCTTCTCGAATTCACGATGCCAATGGTTCAACTCCGACCCGTTCCAGAACGTACCTGTGGACGTGACGGCGACGTTTTCGATGCCGAGGTCAACGCCGAGGACTGTGCTGTGCCCGTCGTTGCCGTCGTCGGCAGTCTCGGACTCCAC
>NZ_JBPBWC010000051.1:0-685 GCF_050954125.1 Halomicrococcus pelagicus
GGCACTGTTCAGATAAGGATGAAGGATGAGGCGGTTGGAATTCGCAGTGATCTATGCCCGAATTCGACCGCCTCAACGAGTCTAGTGACTTGATTGAGTTAGAGTTTGTGGAGCGAGAGGCGACACCGGAGCCGCTGATGAAACTCAGTATCCACCTTCACGCGGCAGGGTTATCACTCTCGGATACTGTTTCTATCTTAGAACAGTTCGGTGTCGATCGGTGTCGCACAACTGTTCATAATTGGGTGCAGAAAGCGGACCTACAGCCGACTGACGGCAAAACCCCGAATCACGTTGCGGTCGACGAAACCGTGATTCGGCTCAATAATCAGCGCTACTGGCTGTACGCTGCTGTCGATCCAGCAACCAACGAATTTCTCCACCTCAAGCTCTATCCGACACGAACGACCATGCTCACGAAACAGTTTTTACAGGAACTCCAAGAGAAACACTGCGTCGGCGACGCGGTGTTTCTCGTCGATAGCGCACCATGGTTACACGCGGCACTCTTCGAGGAAAACCTCCGATTTCAGCATGTTACGCATGGAAATCGGAACAGCGTTGAGCGTGTTTTCAAAGAGTTAAAACGCCGCGCCAATCATTTCCGCCACGCAACACACCGCTCCGCCGAAAATTGGTTGCAAACGCTCGCCTTCGCATGGAATCAGCTAATCTGAACAGTGCC
>NZ_JBPBWC010000052.1:0-616 GCF_050954125.1 Halomicrococcus pelagicus
AAGCTATTGCTAAACGATGAAGTGCGCCGTTTTATCTCTCTAAAAACACGTTCAACGGCATTCCGATTTCCATGGCGAACAGGCTGAAATCGGAGCCCAACTCGTTGGAGTGCCGCCGCTAGATGCTGGGCGTGATCGACGAGAAACACGGCGTCGGAGACGTCGTGTTTCTCTCGAAGTTCCTGTAGAAATCGCTGTGTTAACGCTGTGGTAGTCGTTGTAAAGAGCCGTAAATGCAAGAATTCGTTCGAATCAGGATCGACGGCAGCGTACAGCCAAAACTGCTGCCCATTGATTCGGATCACCGTCTCGTCCACCGCAACGTGATCCGGACTTGCGTTGTTCGCTGGCTGTAGATTGGCCTTCTGCACCCAATCATGCACTGCCTTCCGCGAGCGTTCGACACCGAACTTCTCAAGTTCAGAGATGGTATTCGAAAGCGATAATCCTGCGAGATGGAGTCGAATACCCAGCTCCATCAGCTCACTCGGTGTCCGCTCTCGCTCCACAAAATCTAACTCAATCCAGTCGCTACATCCAGTGAGGCGGGCGATTTCAGCCATTGACCAGCCGAAATTCGCTCCGCCTCATCCTTCAGCCTTAACTAAACGCGACC
>NZ_JBPBWC010000053.1:0-564 GCF_050954125.1 Halomicrococcus pelagicus
CGAGGACGAGACGGTCTGTCCCGAGTGCGGCGGCAACCTCGTCAACGACGAGGAGCACGGCGAGACCGTCTGTGAAGAGTGCGGCCTCGTCGTCGAGGAGGACAGCGTCGACCGCGGCCCCGAGTGGCGCGCGTTCGACTCCCAGGAGAAAGACCAGAAGAGCCGCGTCGGTGCCCCCACCACCAAGATGATGCACGACGAGGGGCTGTCGAGCAACATCGGCTGGCAGAACAGGGACGCCTACGGGAACTCGCTGAGTTCGCGCCAGCGCGAGAAGATGCAGCGTCTCCGCAAGTGGGACGAACGGTTCCGCACGCGCAACGCCAAGGAGCGCAACCTCAAGCAGGCGCTGGGCGAAATCGACCGGATGGCGTCGGCGCTCGGCCTGCCGAAGAACGTCCGGGAGACGGCGTCGGTCATCTACCGCCGCGCCCTCGACGAGGACCTCCTGCCCGGCCGCTCCATCGAGGGCGTCGCCACGGCGTCGCTGTACGCCGCCGCACGCCAGGTCGGCGTCCCGCGCAGCCTCGACGAGGTGGCGACGGTGAGCCGCATCGACGCGAT
>NZ_JBPBWC010000054.1:0-552 GCF_050954125.1 Halomicrococcus pelagicus
GACTACGAGGGTGACGCAAGCGGACGCCAAGAAGCCAGTCACGATGATGATGGTGCCGAGAACGGAGTGGTTCTCGGTGTTGACCTGAACGTGACTGGCGCGTTCGCCGTCACTTCCACTGGAGAGTTCATCGGCAGTGCTGACTACCTCACCCACAGACGCGACCAGTACGAACAACGCCGCGCCAAACTGCAACAGACGGGAACACGGTCAGCTCATCTCACGATTCAGTCCATCGGTAGCCGCTTCTCGGATTGGTCGCTGGACTGGCTCCACAATCGCGCCAACGACCTCATCGCAGAAGCCCAGTCTGCTGACGCTGACGGCATCATTTTCGAGAACCTCGACCATATCCGCGAGAACATCGCTAATGGTTCGAAGTTCCAGCAGTGGGCCTACGCGAAGTTCGTGGAACTCGTGGAGTACAAGGTCGAATCCACGCCGTTGTTCGTGGACATGGTGAACCCGGCGTACACGAGTCAGCGGTGTTCGCACTGTGGGTTTACCCACGAGGACAATCGTGACGACAAGCGGTTCGTGTGTCAGGACTGT
>NZ_JBPBWC010000055.1:0-527 GCF_050954125.1 Halomicrococcus pelagicus
ACCATTCCGGTTGATCCTGCCGGAGGCCATTGCTATCGGAGTTCGATTTAGCCATGCTAGTCGCACGAGCTCAGACTCGTGGCGGATAGCTCAGTAACACGTGGCCAAACTGCCCTATGGATCGGGATAACCTCGGGAAACTGAGGCTAATCCCGAATACGGCTCTCACGCTGGAATGTGGAGAGCCCGAAACGCTCAGGCGCCATAGGATGTGGCTGCGGCCGATTAGGTAGACGGTGGGGTAACGGCCCACCGTGCCGATAATCGGTACGGGTTGTGAGAGCAAGAGCCCGGAGATGGATTCTGAGACAAGAATCCAGGCCCTACGGGGCGCAGCAGGCGCGAAAACTTTACACTGCACGACAGTGCGATAAGGGAACTCCGAGTGCGAGGGCATATCGTCCTCGCTTTTCTGAACCGTAAGGTGGTTCAGGAACAAGGGCTGGGCAAGACCGGTGCCAGCCGCCGCGGTAATACCGGCAGCCCGAGTGATGGCCGCTATTATTGGGCCTAAAGCGTCCGTAGCC
>NZ_JBPBWC010000006.1:0-267945 GCF_050954125.1 Halomicrococcus pelagicus
AGTCTGAGCTCGTGCGACTAGCATGGCTAAATCGAACTCCGATAGCAATGGCCTCCGGCAGGATCAACCGGAATGGTTTCCGAGCACAAAGGCTCGGTGGGTCTGGCGGAGACACTATGCGTAATGCATGTGCTATGTGGTCCGTCAGTTCGACGACCCCAGACCAAGCTGCTGGTCGGGTGTCACCGAACTGCCAAGGCTAACATCAGATTCCATCGTGTACGGCGGACCGCAGGGGTGGAATCCTCATTTCCTCCGGACTTGAGTAGAGGCGAAGAAGAGTATTAAACCCTTCGAAGCGCCTCCAACAGGTGGGCAACCCCCACCTGACGGCCCGGGATTGCGGAACAAATTGAACGTTCCGCGAATCGCGTCGAGTCTTTCTTCGCGTCCTTATCCAACGCCCCCAGTTTACTTAAGGGCGTCGGATTCCGCTCGCCTTCGACGGTTCCGTCGAAGGCGCGTTTCCATCCATTCCGAGTACCCTGTTGTACTTAAGGGCGTCGAATCGAACGTATCTCCGTCCGACGGTTTCGGACGATGATGATAGTTCGGTTGCGCCGTGTGGTCGAGGGCACCGGAACGGTGTGCTTCCGCCCGCCGAACGCCATTTAAAGGCTCCGGAATCGGGCGGCCACCCGGCGGGGAAAACCACCGGGCGGCGTTCGCATCTATACGAATGGCAGGGTTACATTTAACCCCGTCGAACGAGACCCGCTTCGGGACGTATTGACTAACACCGTCGACCCGCTGGCGAGAGCTCGTGGAGAACGACCCCGTCGTACACGGTGAGCGAAGCGGTGTCTGGTGTCAGCGTGTACTGGCGGAGTCGGACCTCCAGAACGTCCTCGTCCAGTCACGATCGGGAGACCGTAGAACGATGTTAGTGCGCGGGTGGAGGCCGGACCGATCATCCCACGCGTCGTGCGTTCGGTGCGGTCGGATGTGCCCCGCGCAATGGGTACGTATGCAGGGAGCTCTAAAAAACGCTAGCTGACTGTTCGGTGTGTCTACACGAAGAGAAGTCAGTGAAGGCTCGACTCCAACGGACGAGCGCGGTTCGTCATTCCTCCAGGTGTTCGATACCTTGCTTGGCGACGTTCGCCTCTGTAATCTCGTCGGGCATCCAGTCCGGTTTGTCCGAGGGCGCCTCTTCTTCCCAGGCCCAACCCTCGTAGATGTGGACTTTGTCGGTTCCTTTCTCTCGCAAGCGGAGTTCGATACGGTCGGCTGCGTCCTCTGAACTCGCTGGTTCGAGACGACGCGCTGCTTTCAGTGCTGCTTGTCGGGGAGTGTTACCCGAGAAGACACTTGATTCGGTACCGTCGGTTTCGCGGAGTGCGAAATTTCGCTTACCATCGTCACGTACCATGGTTTTTCTCCTCCATGCCAACCCAGCACAGGGGCCGTTATAAATATATCGCTGATATGAGCGGTTTCGTTCGATAGGTTTATAATATTTGATGAGCCGCTCGGATACAATACTGCGTTGGCGGCCGAAAAGCCAGACAAAGTAAGTGGTTCGGAACCGTACGCGTGATAGAGGGACGCCAGCGGAGAACAGTATGGTAGAAAACACTTAAGTACATGCTGTAGCGAACCACTGCATACGATACCTCGATGGTACGGAAAAAGAAGCTCAGCCCGAGTGGCGCGAAAGACGAAGACGGTGAATACCACAACGTCCACGTGAACCTCCACGAGGACGAACTGGCCGTCGCCGGCATGGAGATCGGCGACGAGGTGTTCGTCCGCGTCCGGGAAGACAAAATCATCATCCAGAAAGCCGACAAGGACGAAGTCGAGCACGAATTCTGAACTCGTCGTGGAAGGTCCACGCGAGATGTCCGTCGTTTCACCTACGAGATTCATGAACGGATACGACGCCGTCAAACCACTGTTGTTCCGGCTACCGGCCGAAACCGCCCACGGAACCGTCCACGCGCTGCTCCGGGGAGTCCAGGGAACGCCGGTCGAGCGACTGCTCGCGTCGCGGTATCGGGTGGCTGACCCGCGACTCGAGGTCGAAGCGTTCGGTCAATCGTTCCCGAACCCCGTCGGCGTCGCCGCCGGGTTCGACAAGAATGCACAGATTCCCTCGGCGCTGGCCAGCCTCGGCTTCGGCCACGTCGAGGTCGGCGGCGTGACCGCCGAGGCCCAGGAGGGGAACCCCCGTCCGCGGATGTTCCGCTTGCGGGAGGACGACGCCATCGTCAACCGAATGGGGTTCAACAACCACGGTGCGGACCGCATCGGCGCGCGCATGGCGAGCCAGTCGCTCCCGGAGGTGCCGGTCGGCGTGAACATCGGCAAGTCGAAGTCGGCCCCACTGGAGAGCGCCGAGGAGGACTACCTCTACACGTACGAGCGCGTGGCCGCACACGCGGACTACTTCGTCGTCAACGTCTCCAGTCCGAACACGCCGGGGCTCCGGGAACTCCAGAACAGGGAGAACCTCGAACGCATCCTGACGACGCTACAGGACGCCGGCGCGAGTCCGCTGCTCGTCAAGCTCTCGCCCGACCTTCCCGATCCCGCGGTCGAAGATGCGCTGGATCTCGTGGGAGAACTCGGCCTCGACGGCGTCATCGCCACGAACACTACCACCGAGCGCCGGAACCTCCACAGCGAGCACCGCGACGAGGAGGGCGGGCTCTCGGGACGTCCGCTCGAATCCCAGGCGACGGAGATGGTCCGGTTCGTCGCCGAGCGCGTCGACGTCCCCGTCGTCGGCGTCGGCGGCGTGTTCACCGCCGAGGACGCCTATCGGAAACTACGCGCGGGCGCGCACGTAGTTCAACTGTACACCGGACTGGTCTATCGCGGCCCGTCCATCGCGCGCGACGTCAACGCGGGGCTGCTGGAACTGCTGGAGCGCGACGGCTTCGACTCGGTCGAGGACGCAATCGGCGAGGACCTCTAAGGGACTCGGGCGTCTACCGCCGGTATGTTCGACCTGGACGAGGTCACGACCGTCACCTTCGATTCGTACGGCACGCTCGTCGACGTGGACGACGCCGAGCGTGCGCTCGCCGACTACGTCGAGACGCCGGAGTCCGTCTCGCGGCTCTGGCGCACCCGGTCGCTCGAATACTCCTTCCTCGCCGGGCAGATAGACGCCTACGAACCGTTCTACGAGCTGAACCGCCACGCCCTGCAGTACGCGCTCGACTCGCACGGCGTCGACCTCTCGGCGGACGAGCGCGACGAAATTCTCTCGGTGTACCACGAACTCGACGTCTTCGACGACGTTCGCCCGGGGATGGAGCGCCTCCACGAAGCGGGCTACGACCTCTACGTTCTCTCGAACGGCAACCCGGAGATGCTCGATTCGCTGGTCGACCACGCGGACATCGAGGACCTGGTCGAGGACACCATCAGCGCGGACGAGATTCGGCAGTTCAAGCCGGCCGCCGACCTCTATCGCCACGCCGCCGGACGAACGGGGACGCCCATCGACCGGATAGCGCACGTCGCCGGCGGGCAGTTCGACGTGATGGGCGCCGACCACGCCGGAATGAGGACCGTCTGGGTGAACCGCGACGACAGCCCGCCGGAGCCGTTCGACGGCGAACCGGACGCGACGGTCGCGGACATCGAGACGGCCGCGGAGAAGCTACTGTAGCGCGTCCAGCCGGAACTCGAACGCCGCCACCGGCAGTTCCAGATCGTGGTCCACGAGCACTGCCGGATGAATCTCGCCGACGACGCCGACCGACCGGCCGTCCAGGACCACTTCCGCGGCGCGACCGTCGATGAAGCTGGGATGGTCGGTGGCCGGGGTCGTCAGTTCGACGTCGAAGTTGCGCGCGACGGCCTGCAGGCGCGCCTTCGCGTCCTCGTAGGAGGCGTCGTGGCGCGCGAGCACGCCGGCCACGGTGCGGTGCTCGGCGACGCCGGTGTTCTCGCTCTCGTCGACGTGGGCCGCCAGTCCGATTTCGGCGAGGTCCTGGGGATACGAGCGGTGCGTGTTGTTCTCCAGGACGACCAGAAGCGACGGAAGCGCCCACGTGCGGAGCATCGTGTAGTCCTCGCTGTAGGGGTTCTTGATGGTCGCCGGCTCGTCGGCCCCGAGCACGTCGTCCCCGGGCGAGACGTTCATGCGCTCGAAGTTGTCCGCCTCGCTGATCATGTGGAAGTTCAGCATATCCTCGAAGCCCAGTCCGACGAGCACCTCGCGGGCGGCGTCCTCGAGGTTCGAACGCTCGTGGCGGCCGCCGACGGTCCCCACGTCGGGGTAGCGCGGCGAGAGGTCGTTGAACCCGTACGCCCGTCCCACGTCGTCGACGACGTCGACGGGGTGGAGCACGTCGACGCGGTAGGGCGGAATCTCGACGTCGTAGACGAGGTCGCCGTCCGCACTCTCGGCCGTCTCGCCGTCGAGGCCGGAGCGTTCGAGCAGGTCGACGACCTCGTCGGGACCGAGGTCGATTCCCAGCGTCCGCTCGACGGCGTCGTGGGTGACCGTCTTCGACCTGACGCCGAGGTCGGGCCGGACCAGGGTGCGGTCCGGATAGTCGACCTCGACCGATTCGACGGTCGCCCCGCGGGCGTCGAGCGCGTAGCAGATGATGGTGCACATGTGGTCGATGGTCCACTGGTCGGTGCCCGTAAGTTCGACGAACAGGTTGCGGGACTCGGTGGACACCTCGGTCCGGCGGCCGTTGATGACCGGCGGGAACGAGAACAGCCCGATGTCGTCGTAGATGGCGGGATACCGGTCGTGCTCCTCGACCAGCGGCGCGTATGTCTCGCCGGTCGGGTGCGAGCGCAGGACCTCGGCGGGCGTCATCTCCGCGTCCGAGTCGAGCGGGACGAACCGGTCGCCGTCGGGGTCGATGCCGCGGTAGGTGATGGAGTTCCCGACGTCGTCGTCGGTCGCCGTCTGCCCTTTCAGCATCGTCAGGTCGTGGATGCCGATGGCGCCCTTGGCGCGCTTGCGACCCATCGTGGCGTGGAGCTTCTCCTGCAACTGGATGAGCGAGTCGAGCGCGGCCTCGTCCAGGTCGACGCCCCGGACGACCGCGCCGGTGACGTACGGGCGCTCGTCGGGGACGTCCTCGACCTCGATGGTCCAGTCGGCGTCGTTGGTCTCGGGGACGTAGACGCCCCGGTCGTCGCCGTACTGGTAGCGCAGCGAGCGCGCGACGCCCTCGACGGAGAGACGGTCGAGACGGTCCGGGGCGAACTCCAGTTGCATCTCCCCGTCCTCCGTCTCGCCCTCGTACTCCAGGCCGAGCGCGAACAGGTCGTCTTTGAGTTCTTCGTCGTCCTTCTCGCCGTGGCCGGTCAGCGTACGTAGCTCGTCGGGGTCGACGTCGACGACTGGCATCAGTGTAGCACCTCCGTGTCCCGCAGCAGTTCGAGGTCACACAGCGTCCCGTGGACGTCGCGGATGTCCTCGAAACCGTACATCAACATGAGCAGCCGTTCCAGCGAGAGACCCCAGGCCATCACGTCGCAGTCGACGCCCAGTGGCTCTAAGACCTCCGGGCGGAACATCCCGCTGTTGCCCACCTCGATGAGTTCTCCGGTCTCGGGGTGGGTACCGAACAGTTCGAAGCTGGGCTCCGTGTAGGGGTTGTAGTGGGGCTTGTACTGCAGGTCGGTGATGCCGAACTGCTCGTAGAACTCCTCGAACGTTCCCATCAGGTCGCGCACGGAGAGGTCCTCGGCCATCACCCAGCCCTCTATCTGGAAGAACTCCAGCAGGTGGGTCGGGTCGAGCGTGTCGTTGCGGTACACCTTCTCCACGCTGAAGAAGCGCTGTGGCGGTTCGAGGTCCCCCTGCGCGTACCCGGAGAGGTAGCGCATCGACAGCGACGTGGTGTGGCCCCGGAGCGCGATGGCCTCGGCGAACTCCTCGCTCCACGGCGAGTGGTAGCCCTCACCGTCCTCGCCGACGCCCTCGCGGTGGGCGCGCTCGACGCGCTCGACGAGGTCGTCCGGCAGGTCGTCGATGTCGGTCGGATTCGAGAGGGCGAACCGGTCCCAGTGGGTGCGCGCCGGGTGGTCCTGGGGCATGAACAGGCAGTCGTTTATCCAGAAGTCGGCGTCGGCGTGGGGCCCCTCCATCTCCCGGAAGCCCATGCCGACGAGCACGTCCTTCACGCGGTTCGCCGTCTGGCGGAGGATGTGGACCTTGCCGCCGTCGACGCGCTCGGCGTCGGCCTCGACGTTGTACTCGGCGAACTCGACGTCGCGCCACTCGCCCGAGGTGAGCATCTCGGGGGTCAACTGGCCGACGGTCTCGGCCGCCTCGACCCCTTCCATCATCGCCGTGATGCCCTCGTCGGTCAGCGTCACCGAACGGACCGCGGACTCGGAGCGCTCCACCAGTCCCCGGCGTTCGAGTCCGTCGAGCGCGTCCTCGTCCTCGACGGACTCGCCGGCGACGAGCGCTGCCAGGGCGTTCGCCTCGGCGTCGGCTTTCGGGTCCGCGTCGGCGTCGGCGGTTATCTCGCCGCTCTCGATGCTGCCGTACCCCTTCCGGGCGTAGTTCGAGAGGGCGATGTCCACCTGCGGGCCGTCGAGGTCCGACCGTCCGATGACCTTGCCCATCGAGACCGACGAGTCGTCCGCGCCCGCGTCCAGTGCTGCGCCGTAGAGGCGGACCTCCGGCAGGCCGTCCTCGGCGTACTCCTCGCCCTCGTCGGTGAGCGAGACCGACGTCTCGGTGCGTTCGTCCACGTCGACCAGTCCGTCCGATTCGAGTTCGAAGACCGCCCCCGTCACCGTCTCCGGTTGGAGGCCCGTCGCCTCGGCCAGTTGGTCGACCGTTCGTTTCTCAGTCGCGCTCGCGGCTTCCAGCACCGCGGCCTGTGATTCTGGTAGCTTCATCTCTCGGTGTAGTCTCTGTTTGTTAGTCCCTGTCCGCCGTTTTAGCCCTTCTGAAGGCGGACCGGTCGACGGTCGCCCCGAAGGCGTCGCGAGCGGTTTCGTGCCCGGCGTCGGGAGTCCCGCGACCGCCGCCGTCGCCGGACGGTCCACCGCTCGCTCAGGCGGCGAAGAAAAACCCGAATCCCGCGGCTGGACGAGTCTTTCGGTCGATACCACCGTGCCGGGATTCGGATGGCATGTTCGGATGATAGCAAGGCACAGACAAAAACGTTCCGGAGGGGACCGAATCGACTTCGGCCCCCGCCGTCCAACGCCCGGCCATGATGGACTGGGAGCGGTTCTACGAGGAGGCCGACTACGACCGCTGCGCCTACCTCGGCGGCGAGGCGATGGTCGACCTCGCCGAACGCTTCTTCGAGACGGTCGGCGTTCCCGACGACTTCGCGTCGGTCGGCTGTGGCCCCGCGGTCTGTCCGTTCGCGCTCGCCGACCGCTATCCCGACGCGGAGTTCGTCGGCCTCGACCTCTCGCCGACCGTCGTCGCCGACAACCGCGAGCGCGCCGCCGAGCGGGGTCTGGAGAACCTCGACTTCGCCGTGGACTCCCTGCCGGCCCTCGACGTCGACCGCCGGTTCGACGTGGTGTACTGCGTCGCCACGCTCTACTTCGTCGCCGACGCCGAGCGCGCTGTCGCGGAACTGTACGACCGCGTGCGCGAGGGCGGCCACCTCGTCCTGAACTATCCGAACCGCTACAGCCGGGCGCGGTTCGACCGGGAGTTCGAGGGCCGCAAGCGCGAGGCGTTCGAACTCGTGCTGGAGGGCGAGAACCTGCTCTCCTACGAGGCGATTCGGGCGGCGACCGGCGGTCGGCCGCGGAGTTACTGGAAGCTGGTCGACGCCGAGGACCGCGAGTTCGCCGACCGCGCCCGGCCCTGCGTCGTCGTCGAGAAGTAGCCCCCTCAGCGGTCGGGATACTCCTCGAGCGCCGACGTCAGGCGGTCGCGCTCCTCCCTCGTGCGCTCCAGTTCCGCCGCGATTTCGCCGCGTTCGAGACGACGTCGCTCCTCGTCGGTGAGTTCATCGCGTGCTCGGGCGGCGGCGCGCAGGCGTTCGAACTCCTCCTCGTCGCGGGCCAGCGCCGCCACGTCGTGCAGTCGCTCGACGACGTCGGGCGGCGCGAACCGGTCGACGACCCGGACGGCCTCCTCGCACCACCACTGCAGTTCCGTCGCGGGCGCGGGCGGCCAGCCGACCGCCAGCGGTTCGGCGTCGAGGCGGTCGAGGTACGTCTCGTTGGTCCCAACGCAGCGCTTGAGTTCGGCGGGGTCGTCGACGTAGTGGTCGAGTTTCGACCGCGAGTAGCGGGCGTACTCCAGCAGGTCCGGGATGGTCTCGGTGCCCGCGTCGGCGTCGAGGACGTACTCGCGCAGGTCCTCGGGCGGCGACCGGAAGGAAACGAGGGGATAGTTCTCCGTCGCGGCGAGGAAGGCGACCACTTCGCGGGCGGGCGTCTCGCGCTTGAACTCGGCGAACGCCGTCGCGACCGCGTCGTCGTACGCCGCGATGGGTTCCCGGAGTCGCTCGACGGGCGCGGAGAGGTCGGCGTCCCCGAGTTCGCCGACGCGTTCGAGGTCGGCGATACGGTCGTCCAGTTCGACCTTCCGCCGGGTGACCGCGCGCCGGGCGTCGCGGTAGCGCTCGCGGGCAGCCCGGCGCTCGTCTAGCAGCGCGGCGACCTCGCCCGCGGCGGCGAGTTCCTCCCGGGCCTGCTCGAAGTGGCGCTCGGCGATGCGCCGACGGTCGACTATCTCCTCGGCGCGCTCGAAGGTTTCGCGCTCCGGGAGGTCCTCGGGGAGGGCCTCGACGAGGTCGGCGAACTCGCCCTGGAACGTCACGAACGCCTCGAAGTCGCCCGTCCCTGTCGCGCGACCCTCGTAGCGGTCCAGCAGATCGGTCGCGCGCTCGTGGGCGTCGGCGACGCGCTCGACGGTCGTCTGACCGTACTCCGCGACGGCGGACTCGGCCTCTCGGCAGTCCTCGTCGGCGGTCCGGAGTCGCTCGATGGGATCAGTCATACACTTCGTCGGGGTCGAACGCTCGCTCGCCGACCGTCTCGCCGTCGAGCGTGCGGTAGAAGCAGGATTCGAAGCCGGTGTGGCACGCGCCGCCCTCCTGGTCGACCCGGTAGAGGAGGGCGTCGCCGTCGCAGTCCACCCGGACCTCCTCGACGCGCTGGACGTGCCCGCTCGTTGCACCCTTCCGCCAGAGTTCGTCGCGGCTCCGCGAGTAGTAGTGTGCGAACCCGGTCTCGCGCGTCCGCTCGACCGCTTCGGGGGTGACGTAGGCCAGCATCAGAACCTCGCCCGACTCTGCGCTCTGGGCGACCGCGGGCAGCAGGTCGTTCTCGTCGAACGCGAGGTCCACTCCGGACGTGTCGCTCATGGTTGGTGGTTGGCGTTCGCGTGGATATGTTTTGTGTGTCTCCCGACGGACCGTTCGTCCCGCCGAGACGAACGGGCGTACCGCGGCACCGACGACACGCTTATCCGGACCAGTCGAGTAGATTCGGGCAAGCGTGGCTATCACGGACAAGATATACGTCAAGAACCACCGCCAGCTCTCCTCCCAGCTGGAGACGAACATCCCGAAGGGGGCGTTCAAGGGCGCGACCCTGGACCTGCTCTTCCAGGGCGACGGCCTCGAGAAGCTCGACGAGGCGACCCGCGAGCGCGTGCTCGACTTCACCGAGGACTTCCTCGACTGCGGCTGCGACACCAACCCCTACTGCGGCTGTCCGGAGCGGAAGTTCATGCGCTACCTGCTCGAACTGCGCGAGCAGGGCCTCGGCCCGGACGCCATCGTCGACGTGATGAGCGACGACTACATGGTGTACGCCTACTCCGGCGACGTCCTCTCCTTCCTCGACCAGTCGGTCCGCACCCTCGAAGCGGTCGAGGAACTCGCCGACGTCGAGGGCGACGACGAGATGGAACGGCGCGCCCGGCAGAAGAAGGAGTCGCTGTCCGGCTAGAAGCGACGCTCCGACCGACGATTACCCCAGCCGGTAGGTCTCCTCGGTGTCGAGTTCGTCGTCCAGTTCTTCGAGGTTGACGACCTCCTCGTCTCCGGCGTCGCCGTCGACCTGCTCCTGGAGGTGGCGAACGTACTCCTTATGCTCCTGTAGCTGCTCGCGGAGGTGTTCGGCCTCCAGTTCCAGGCGCTCGTGTTCGCGGACGAAGCTCTTCGGGACCTCGACCTTCGGCGGGAACGACTCGTCGTCCTCGCCCTCCTCAACCTGGTTCTCCGGCACCACGCGGACCTTCCCGTCGTGGGCGACGAGCATGTCGACGTAGTCGCGGAACACCGCGGACAACGAGATGTCGCGTTTCTCGGCGATCTCCCGCAGGGTCTCGAACGAGTCCTCGTTCACCCGGAAGGAGATCGTCTTGTTCTTGTTGCCCATCGTTGGCGGATGTATCTAGCTCGACGCCACTTAATGGTTCGTCAGACGTTCCCACGACTCCGACCGGGCCCACGTTCGCGGCCCGGGGGTCGGTCACGGTCGTCCGCCGGCGTCTTCTACCACGGCTCGTCTTTCAGACCGAGGGCGTAGGCTCCGGCGTTCGTCGAGACGTGGAGGAGCGGCGTCACGACGACGACGACCGCCAGGACGGAGGGCCAGAACGTCTCGACCGTCCAGGCGGGCGCGACGACCAGCGAGAACAGCAGCGCCAGCGCGACGAAGTCCAGCTGGTCGAGTCCCGGGAAGGCGGCCCCGCGCTGGCGGCCCGTCCGTCGCTTGACGAACGACGCGAGGATGTCGCCGGCCATCGCCCCCGCGGGCATCGCGACGACGACGGCGAGCGGGAACTCGGGGAGCGCGACGCCGACGGCGTCGGCGACCGACGGGCGGACGGCGTTCAGCGCGAGCGCGAGCAGCGCGCCCGCCGCGATTCCGCCCGCGGTACCGCGCCAGGTCTTCCCGTCGCCGAGGAGGCGACGCCCGCGCCACGCGCGCCCGCCGTCGATGGGCGGGCCGCCGCCCGCCAGGACGGCGGCGTTGTTCGGCACGTACGCGGGCAGCATCGCCCAGAACGCGACGACCACGACTTCGAGCACGTCCATGTTGAGGTAGGCGGGCGGACGCGTCTTAAGAATCGGAGGTTCGCGTCGACGGGGTCGGAGGACGCGGCCGACGCTGGCCCTCTTTTGATGCTTCGTCCCGTACGTCGGCCGGACAGTGCATCCCTCGCTCACTCCGCTCGCCGTGCTCGGCGGGACGACGCTCGCCTCCTACTGCCTCTGGCAACTCGTCTTCGACCCGTTCCGGGGACCGTTGCCGGGCCGGAGGACGACCGTGGTCGTCCTCGTCGCCGGGACCGTCGCGGGAGTCGCGCTGACGCTGTGGGGGCTGGACCGCCTCGACCTGCTGCGTCGACCGTAGCGCGGTCGGGCGCCCGCGGAAACGTTAACAGCGTCCGCGGCGTACGCCGCTCGTCGCGGTACCGACGGTCGCCATGTACCCGACCGGTCACTACGGCGTCGCGCTGCTCGTCTCCGCGCCGGCGGCGTTCGTCCTCGGTCGCAGAGCCGGGACCCTGTTCTCGGCGTTCGTGCTGCTGACGGCGGTCCTTCCCGACGTCGATACGCACGTTCCGGGGGTCCGGCACCACGGAGTGACGCACACGCTCCTCTTCGGCGTCGCGAGCGGCGTCGTCGTCGGCCTGTTCGCCGCCGGCCTCCTCGTCGCCTACGTCCGGTTCGCAGGGCCGGTACGGTCCTCCCGGCTCACGGCGAGGAACGCGTTCGAGTGGGCGGCCGCCGGCGCGTTCCTCGGGGTCCTGAGCCACGTCACCGCCGACGTTCTCGTCGTCCTTCCCGGAACGCAACCCGTGAGCCCGTTCTGGCCTCTGTTCGAGCGGAAGATCACCGTCGAGGCGATTCCACTCGGCGCACCTGCCCGGAACCTGGCGCTTCTGGTCGTGGGACTCGGCGTCCACGGTCTCGTCTACCGACTGACGGGCGACGGAGTCGAGTCCTGACCGCTGGAAGAACGGGCGCGCCCCGGCAGACCGGCGGCCGAGTCAGCCGTCGGTCTGATTACCGGCGGTCTGGTTGCCGGCCTGGGTCGTCGCTCCGCCCTCAACGGGAGCGAACTGCACGCCAACGAGTCCGATCTCTCCTGGGTCGTCGAACACGATGTCGTCGTCGACGGCGTTCTCATCGAAGTTGAAGTCCCCGAGACCGGTCTGGAACTCGTAGGTCTGTCCCTCCTGGACGTCGACGCCCGACGGGAGGAACAGCATCGCGTACGCACCCGGCGAGAACTGGTAGTTGATGACTCGCGTGTTGTACTCGTTGCCCTGGGCGTCGTTCTCGATAGGTGCCCACCCGAGCGAGTCGGACGCGATGGAGAACCTAGCACCGCCGGAGAACTGCCGGTTGAGCATCACCGCGCGACGGGTATCGCCATCCTGGGCCCCGCCGACGCCGGAGAGTCCGAGGGCCGCTCCGCCGGAGGCGAGTGCGCTCGTCTTCAGGAACGATCGACGGGACGATTCGCCGCGGAGTCGTGCTAGCGTATGTTCTGTCATGGCTCTCTGTCGTCGAATGGATTTTCGCGCGTTGCTACACCGGATTGAACGTGACGTTGACGAAGTTCACCTGGTCTCCGTCGTCGGCCTGCTCCTGGATGTCCTCCCAGTCGCCCCCGAGCGTGTACCGCTGGCCCTCCTGGACCTCCGCGTCGCCGTACGGGAACAGGAAGACGAACTGGTTGCGCGCACCAGTGTACTGGACGATTCGAGTGTTGAACTCGGTTCCCAGTTGCCCTTCGCCAGTGCCCTGGGGCGCCCAGTCGAGAGACGGCGTGACGACCACGAACTGCGCGCCGGGCTGGAACTGGTTGTTGAACATGTACCCCTCACCGCCACGTCCGGGGTCCTGTAGCGACGCCGCGCCGAGGTCGATCTGATTACCGTTGACTGTCATCGTTTCTCACCGTATTTGTCGGCGGTCACTGCGCTCCGAAGTAGCCGAGGAGTCCAGAAAACGACCGCGACCGTTTACGCTACGAAGGGAGCTTTACTCGACCGTAAGTTGGATTATGACCGAACGTGGGTTCGCAGGTGACCGTCGTACGGCGTGATTCCCGGCGACGGCGGGGCGGCAAAACGGGCGATTACCGACCGAATCGAGGTCCCGATTACGGACGGGCGGACTATACACTAATAAGATGCGGGGGTGCAAACCCCCGGTCATGATACCACCGATCGCCAGCAAGTTCGTCGCCGGGGAGTCGCCGGCGACGGCGCTGGACCACGCTCGTTCGCTGAACGAGCGGAACGTCAACGCCATCCTGAACCTGCTCGGCGAACACTACGACGACCGGGGACCGGCCGACGAGGACGCCGAGGCGTACGTCCGACTGCTGGAGGACATCGAACGGTCGAACGTCTCCGCGTGCGTCTCCGTGAAGCCGTCGCAGGTGGGCCTCGACGTGGGCGAGCACGTCTACCGCGAGAACATGGAGCGCATCGTCGACGCGTCCGGCGACACGTTCGTCTGGATGGACATGGAGGACCACGAGACGACGGACGCGACGCTCGACACCTACGAGCGACTCGCCCACGAACACGACGGCGGCGTCGGCGTCTGCGTCCAGGCGAATCTCAAGCGAACGCGGGAGGACCTCGAACGACTCGCCGACGTGCCGGGCAAGGTCCGTCTGGTCAAGGGCGCGTACGACGAACCCGAGGAGATAGCGTACAAGGACAAAGAGCGCGTGAACGAGGCCTACAGGGACGGTCTAGCGTTCATGTTCGAGGAGTTCGACGGTGGCATCGCGGTCGGGAGCCACGACCCGGCGATGATAGAGTACGCGACGGAACTCCACGAGGAACACGGCACCGACTTCGAGATCCAGATGCTGATGGGCGTGCGCGAGGACGCCCAGTACGAACTCGCCGAGGAGTACGAGGTCTGGCAGTACGTCCCCTACGGCGACAAGTGGCTGTCGTACTTCTACCGCCGGGTCATGGAGCGCAAGGAGAACCTGCTGTTCGCGGCTCGGGCCGTCCTCTCGGGGTAGGCGGGTCCGACCCTCAGCGAACGTACCGGCCGACGGTGCGCCGAATCCGGTCGCGCTGGTAGACGAGTTCGCCGACGCTCCAGCCGACGAGGATGCCGAGGCCGACCAGCGCGTACAGGAAGTCCCAGCTCCCCATCCAGACGGGGCGAATCCAGGGCGTGACGTGCGACCACCGACGGGCGAACTCGTCGGCCGCGTTCTCCAGCGGCGTCCCCGAGAACGTCTCGACCACCCAGAACGAGACGGTGCGTTTCTCCGCGGTCGGCGCGATGCCGGCGCTCCCGTGGACGCTGTAGTTCCCCGTGACGTTCAGGTCGGCCATCGTCGGTCCGCCGGCCTCGTCGCCGTAGGCCGTCCGCTCGACGGCGTACGGCGCCCACGGCGCGTAGAACTCCCAGACCACCTCGCCTTTCGGAGTCACCTCGACGACGCGCTGGTACATCGTGTCGACGACGAGCGTGTTGCCGTTGGGCAGGCGGTCGGCGTCCCGCGGCCAGTTCAGCCCGCCCGAGAGCGTCCAGGTCCGGGTCCAGGTGCCGTTCCGGCGGGCGTACTCGACGACGCGGTCGTTCTCGCTGTCCGCGACGAGTATCGTCGGATTGCCGGACTCGCTCTCGAGGTACTGCGGGTTGTGCTGTTCGTAGAGGACGTCGTGGTCGTCGTCGCTCCCGAGCCGCATCGTTATCTCCTTCGTCGAGCGGTCGACGACGATGACCTGGTCGAAGTTGCGCGGCGAGACGAGATAGCGCCCCTCGCCGATCTTGTCGACGTCGTTGACGTGCGTCCAGTCGCCAGCGCCGCCGCCGCCCGACGTCGGGAAGTGCTCGTCGAACTGCCAGCGCCAGACCACCTCGTCGTCGCCCATGTCGTAGATGAACAGCCGGTCCCCCTTGTTCGGCACGCGCATGTTGGCGACGAGCAACTGGTCGCCGTTGATGAGGTCGACGTCGTGGGTGTCGTGGATGGGTAGCCGCTGGGTCCAGACGCGCTCGCCGGTCTGCGGGTCGAGTTCGTAGACGAGCGTCGACCCCTTCGCGGTCGAGGTGACGAGCAGGTTGCCGTTCTCCAGCGGATCCACGTCGTAGAACCACGTCGCGTCGAACCCCGTTCCGTCGTGGACCCACTGCACGGTCCCCTTCGGGCCGACGGCGACGAGGCGGGCCGGCTTCCGGTCGTTGGCGTACCCCCTGAAGTGGAACCCCTGGATGCTGACGACCGTCGTACCGTTCGCGGGCGATTCGACCGACGCGCGGAGGTTCGTCGGGTCGCTCGTCGTCGTGAGGTAGCCGACGCCCGCGGTGACGGCCGGCGCGAACAGGGAGACGACCAGCAGGGCGACGACACCGCGAACGAGCCAGCGCCGCGGCGGGAGGGAGTCCATCGAGGCCGGGTTCGTCGCGGGGAACCGTCAATTGCGGGGAATCGCTCGCGGACCGCGGGCGACCGCCGGAGCGAGCGAAAGACGACCGCGGACGGGACGCGGTCAGACCTGGCCCTGCAGGAAACCGCTGGTCCGGACGAAGAAGTAGAAGACGAACGCGAGCGCGAGCAACCACTGGCCGAGGCGCACGTCGCGCCACTCGCCGGTCGCGGTCTTCACGATGGGGTAGGAGACGATGCCGGCGGCGATGCCGTAGGCGATGGAGAACGTCAGCGGCATGATGAGGATGGTCATGCCCGCGGGGATGGCGTAGGTGACGTCGTCCCACTGGATGTCGGTGACGTTGCCGAGCATGATGATGGCGACGACCACCAGGGCGATGTGGGAGGCGTACAGTGGAATCGCGGCGGCGAGGGGGACGACGGCGAGGGCCGCGAGGAAGAGCAGGCCGACGACGAGCGCGGTCATGCCCGTCCGACCGCCCTCCTCGACGCCCGTCGCGGACTCGACGTACGTCGTCACCGTCGAGGTGCCGAGGATGCCGCCGACCGTGGTGCCGATGGCGTCCGCCATCAGCGGCTTGTCGATGTCCGGGAGGTTGCCGTTCTCGTCGAGGAAGCCGGCGACCTGGCCGACGCCGGTCAGCGTCCCGGCGGTGTCGAAGAAGTCCACGAAGAAGAAGGTGAACACGACGAGCGAGAACGCGAACGCGTCGACGTTCCGGAACCCGTCGAGGAACGCGCCGAAGAGCGGCGTGATGTCGTACTGGGGGTCCGGGATGCTGGGCGCGAGCGGGCTTCCGGGATGCGGACTGACGTACCCCATCGAGGCCGCGACCCAGCCGGCGGCGCTGGTCAGCAGGATGCCGAGGACGATGGAGCCGGGGATGCCCCGGGCGTACAGCGCGAGCGTGAGGAACAGGCCAGCGACCGACAGCAGCGCGACAGGGTCCTGGGCGATGTTGCCCAGCGTCACCAGCGTCGCCGGGTCGTCGACGACGACGTACATCTCCTCCAGGCCGATGATGGCGAGGAAGAGGCCGATACCGGTCCCGACGGCGAACTTCACCGGTTCGGGGAACAGCCGGATGATGTACTCCCGCGCGCCGATAGCGGTGAGGACGATGAAGATGACGCCCTCCGTCACGACGGCGGCCAGCGCCGTCCGCCACGGGATGCCCAGCGTCCCGACGACGGTGAACGCGAAGAAGGCGTTGAGACCGAGTCCGGGCGCCTGCCCGAACGGTCGGTTGGCGTAGAACGCCATCACGAAGATGGCGACCGCCGACGCCAGGATGGTGACGACGGCGAGCATCTGCTGGACCTCCATGGGGGAGTAGTTCTGGAGTGCGATGCCCGGCTTGCCGTTCTCGCCCGGGAACATCGTCATGATGGCGGGGTTGACCACGACGATGTAGGACATCGTCAGGAACGTGGTGACTCCCGCGAGGACCTCCGTCGCGAGGTCCGTGTCGTGTTCGTCGAACTCGAAGTAGTCAGCTAGCGCGCCCATGATGCACGTTTGAGCAACCAGAACAGAGAGCATTTAACTATTTCCGTCTGAGAACGGATTCGTATACACATATTTGCATATTCCGCTGGCGACGACGGGGCGTCGCCGCCGCCCGGCGACCCGACGCTCACTCCGCGAACGTGGTGAGCGCGCCGACCGGCGCGTCCGTACAGGATTTGGCGCGTTCGATGCCCTCCTCGCCGACGGCGATGAGCGCGAAGACGCCGCCCACGTCGGCGTCGGCGCGCTCCGCGATGTCGAGCAGGAGTTCCTGAGTCTCGCCGGAGCGGACGAGGTCGTCGACGACGAGCACCGTCTCGCCGGGGTCGATGGCCGACGCCGGAAGGTAGTAGGTGAGTTCGATGCCCGACGCGAGGCGCTGGCGCGACTCGATGAACTCCTCGACGGCCGTCTCCTTCGACTTCTTCGCGTACGCCGACCGGGCGCCGAAGTAGCTCGCCATCGCCGACGCGAGCGTGATACCGTCCGTCGCCGCCGTCAGCACCACGTCGGGGCGGTCGAAGTCGAAGGACTCCGCCGCGACGGGCGCGACCAGGTCGAGGAACGACTGGTCGAAGACGACGGCGGAGTTGTCCACGTACCCGTCCGCGTCGAGTCGCGTCCGCGCGTGGAGTTCCTCGGCCAGTTCCTCGCGGCCGACGCCCGACACGACCGTCTCGGCGCGGTCGGCGCTCGGCAGGACGTGACCGTTCACGTACCGGTTCAGGTCGCCGGCCGGGAGTCCCGTCACCGCGGCGAGTTCGTCGTAGGTCCGAGTTTCTTTCAACATCCGGAGAACGGAGACGGCCTGCAATTGCAGGCTCGCCTTCTCTGCACGGTTCATACCCCGACCCTCACGTTCGCGTAACCTTGAACACGTCGATGCCGAACCGGGAACGACTAGACACGGGCGTGTACCTCGACCGGCGGTGCCGGTCAGCGGTCCGCGAGGAAGTCCGGTTCGAGTCGGCGCTCGTCGCACTCGCGGTCGAGGTGCTCGCGGAACGCGGCGAGGTCGACGCCGCCCGCTTCGCGCTCCGCGCGGTCCCGGACGGAGACGGTTCCCTCGGCGGCCTCCTCGCTGCCGACGACGAGCATGTAGGGGACGCGGTCGTCGTGGGCCGCGCGTATCTTCTTGCCGAGCGTCCAATCGCGGTCCTCGACGTCGACACGGAACTCGCCGAGCGCGTCCGCGACGTCGCGGGCGTACTCGCGGTCGTCCCCGGTGACGGGGAGCACGTGCACCTGCTCGGGCGCGAGCCACGTCGGGAAGTCGCCGCCGAGATGCTCTAGCAGGACACCCATGAACCGGTCGAGCGACCCGAGCAGGGCGCGGTGGACGGCGACCGAGCGGCGCTCCTCGTTGTCCTCGTCGACGTAGACGAGGTCGAGGCGCTCGGGGATGTTGAAATCCACCTGCACGGTGCCGATGGTCCACTCCCGGCCGATGGCGTCGCGGACGTCGAGACCGATCTTCGGACCGTAGAACGCGGCCTCGCCCGCCTCGACGTCGTAGGCGAGCTCCTCGGCGTCGAGGGCGGCGCGCAGCGCGTCCGTCGCCGTCTCCCATATCTCGTCGCTGCCCACCGCGTTCTCGCCCTTCGTCTCCAGCTTGTACAGGACTTCGAGGCCGAACTCGTCGTAGATGTCCTCGATGACGCGGATGGTCCGCGTCAGTTCGGCTTCGAGCTGGTCGGGGCGGACGAACGCGTGTCCGTCGTCCTGGGTCATCCGGCGCACGCGGAGCAGGCCCGACAGTTCGCCGGACTGCTCGTTGCGATAGACGTCGCCGAACTCCGAGAACCGCACCGGCAAGTCGCGGTAGGAGTAGCGCCGCCGGTCGTAGAGGTAGGCGTGGTTCGCGCAGTTCATCGGCTTGAGACCGTACTCGGTTCCCCCTTGCTCCCACGCGAACATCTCGCCCTCCTCGCGGAAGGCGTCGTAGTGCCCCGTCGGCTTCCAGAGGTCGGCCTTGTTGAGTTCGGGCGTCGACACCTCGTCGTAGCCGAGTTCGGCGTTCTTCTCGCGGATGAACTCCGCGAGTTCGCGGCGGACGGTCATCCCGTTCGGGTGGTAGTGGGGACAGCCCGGCGAGTGGTCCGGCACGGAGAACAGGTCGAGCTCCCGGCCGAGCTTCCGGTGGTCGCGCTCCTCGGCCTTCCGCCGCCGGTCGAGGTAGGCGTCGAGGTCGTCGTCGGACTCGAACGCCGTGCCGTAGATCCGCGTGAGCATCGGCTCGTCCTCGTCGCCGCGCCAGTACGCTCCCGCGATTTCGAGCAGCGAGAACGCCTCGACGTCGCCCGTCGACGCGACGTGCGGTCCCGCACAGAGGTCGACGAACTCCCCCTGCCGGTAGAACGTGACCGGCTCGCCGGCGTCGACGACGTCGTCGAGCAACTCGCGCTTGTACGGCTGGTCGGCGAGGCGCTCGCGGGCTTCCTCGGGCGAGACCTCCTCGCGGACGATATCGTGGTCGGCCTCGACGACGTCCCGCATCTCGGTCTCGATGGCGTCGAGGTCGTCCTCCGCCACGTCGACGCCGTCGAAGTCGTAGTAGAAGCCCTCGTCCGTCGGCGGACCGATGGCGAGCTTCGCGTCCGGATACAGCCGCAGGACGGCCTGCGCGAGGACGTGCGCGGCGGAGTGGCGCAGGACGCGACGGTAGGCCTCCGAGTCGGGGGTGACCACCCGGAGGTCGACGTCGGATTCGATGCGATGTTCGGGCGCGACCAGCTCGCCGTCCACGAAGCCGGCGACGCAGTCGTCGCCGAGGCCGGGACCGACGTCGTAGGCCACGTCTTCGACCGTGACAGGCTCCGGGAAGACGCGTTCGGAACCGTCCGGCAGCGATACCACAACTCGTGACTCTGAGTCTTGTCGTGACATGCGTCGAGAAGGGTGCCGCGGCTCGCGGTGCGTTCGTGAGCGACGCGAACGGCCCGGAGGCGAGGCTCCGGGGCGTGCGAGAGTGGGCAGGAAGTCGACGATGGCTGGGGCTAGGTGGTTATCGGGCGAACGCCCGGCGTGTAAAGTAGCCACCAGCCATCGTGTGCTCACTCGTGATAGTTACGGAATCGTATAAGTATCTTCCGCCGGGTTCGGCGTCGGGCCGCGACCTACGACTTCAGCCCGCTCCCGGTCAGCGCGACCACGACGTCCTCGTCGTCGCCGAGGACGCCGCGCTCGCGGTAGGCGGACAGTCCGGCGACGGCGACCGCGCTAGTCGGTTCGACGTAGAAGCCCGACCGGCGGAGCGCGTCCAGGGCGTCGTCGGTGACGTCGGCGTCGAGCGCGATGGCGTCGCCGTCGGTCGCCTCGACCGCGTCGAGTATCTGGTCGCGGCGCGCCGGACGGGTTATCTGGATGCCGTCGGCCACGTCGTTGCGCTCGCCGTCGGCGTCGCCGTGCAGTTCCGCGGCGATGGGCGCGACGCCGTTCGCCTGGACGCCGAGCAGGCGCGGCATCTCGTCGGTCCAGCCCGCGTCGACGAGCGCGCGGAACCCGCGGTACGCGCCGAGGAAGAGCGTGCCGTGGCCCAGCGGCGTGACGACGGCGTCGGGCACCGACCAGTCGCGCTGGGCCGCGACCTCCAAGGCGAACGTCATCGTCCCCGCGAAGAAGGCGGGGTTCCAGGCGTGGCTGGCGTACCAGCCCTCGCCCGACTGTCGCGGGCTTCGCCCGCTCTCGCTGTCCGCGGGCCGTCGCCCCGCGCCCTCGACGCTCCGCACGCAGGCGTCTGTCACGTCCTGGCGACTCCCCTCGACTCTCACCGTGGTCGCGCCGGAGCGCTCGATGGCGGCCAGCTTGGACTCCTTGACGTCCGCGGGGACGTAGATGTCGGCGTCGATTCCCGCCCGCGCGGCGTACTGGGCGATGGCCGCGCCGGCGTTGCCCGAGGAGTCTTCGAGCACCCTCTCGACCCCGAGTTCCGCGGCCCGCGAGAGGGTGACGGTCGCGCCGCGGTCCTTGAAGCTCCCGGAGGGGAACACGCAGTCGAGTTTGAACTGCGCGTCCCAGTCGGGGGCGTCGGCCAGGGGCGTGAACCCCTCGCCGAGGCTGACGACGCGGCGGACCGGGAGGAACTCCTCGAATGCCCACAGCCCCTCGCGCGTGTCGAGTTCGGAGAAGTCGGGGGCGGGGCCGTCCGGGAGCGGGCGCTCGGCGAACTCGAGGGGGTGACCGCAGTCGCAGCGCCACGGCTCCCCGGGGCCGGGGTCGTAGGTCGCACCGCAGTCGGGACAGACGAGCGGGGAGGGCATACTACCGGCTTTCGGCTCCACGTATCAATACTTGTTGGACGACGGGCGCGAATCGGGCGTTCAGTACTCGTCCACGTCGGTGCCGACGGAACAGACGTACTCGCCGGTGGCGACCTGGGGGAGGCGACGCGCGCGCCAGAAGATTCCCCGCTGGTCCGCCGTCACCTCCGCCTTCAGCGTGCCGAACACGTCGGTCACCTCGAACAGCACGTCGCCCGGTTCCACGGCGTCGCCGAGGTCCTTCTCGAAGTCGACGACGCCGCCGCTGGGCGCGCCGTAGCGGTCGAATCCCGTCGCCCGAGTCTGGGGCTGGAGTTCCACGTCGCCGTCGAGAAAGCCGTAGTGCTGGAGGACGTTGAACACGCCCTCGACGCCGTACCGGATGCTCTCCTCGTCCCAGCCGACGGAGCCGCCGAGTTCGGGGTCGATGGTCGGGATGCCCTCGTCCGGCGCAGCGCGGGCGAGCTGGCCGTCCGGCCCCTTCTGGTCCAGGACGTACCCGCAGCCGAACACCTTCGCGAGTTCCAGGCACGCGTCGTGGAGGCGGTGGCGCGGGCCACAGCGCACTCGCGCCTCGTTGAGCATCCGACTGGTCGAACCCTGGTGGAGGTCGAGAACGAGGTCCGCTCGCGAGGCCACCTCGAAGGTAGCCGCCGCGATGCGTTCGCTCGACGTCCCGGATTCGTTGCCGGGGTAGGTGCGGTTCATCTTCGTGTCGTCGATGGGGTTGCGATGCTCCGCCACCTGGAAGCCGTGGTAGTTGACGACGCCGACCACGAGCACCGTGCCGGCGAGCTGCTTGGGGTCGAGCTGCGGGACGACCCGCTGGACGACGCCGAGACCGTTGAGTTCGTCGCCGTCACTGACTGCCTGGAGGTACAGGGTGTCTCCGACGTCGGCACCGTTGACGACGGCGACCGGGAGGCCGAACTGGCTCCCGTCGCGCGTCTCACCGACCGCAAGCCGGCCCGTGTCCATCTCCCCGGGGGCCGCGCTCGCCGTTCCGAGCGTTGTCATTACAGTTACACCGTGACCGAACTGCCTTTAGCCGTTCGGTCTACTACGTTCTCGCCCTTTCGTCGGGCGAGGAGATCTCCTCTGGAGCCAACCGTGTGTGCACGTAGCTACCGTATCTTTTTGCCACGGAACGCGCATACCCCCGCACATGGCGACCGACGAGGAGCGCGTCGACGTGCTCGCTCCGTTCCGGCAGTTCCTGGCGCTGGAGCGAGACGTACTCGTCCTCTCGCTGGCGATGTTCGCGTTCAGCCTCGGCTTCCAGATGACCGGTCGGTACATGGGCCGGTACTTCGAGTTCCTGGGCGCGACGAGCGTCGTCATCGGTCTCTACGGGAGCTTCGGCAACCTCATCAGCGCCGTCTACCCCTACCCCGGCGGCGCGCTGTCGGACCGCATCGGTTCGCGAACCGCGCTCACCCTCTTCGGCCTCGCGTCGACGCTCGGCTTCCTGCTGTGGTTCGGCGCGCCCGCCTTCGGCGCGGTCCCGAGCGTTCCGGCGTGGGTCTGGCTCTTCGTCGGCCTCGCGCTCGCGCAGGCCTGGAAGTCGTTCGGACTCGGCGCGACCTTCGCCATCGTGAAACAGAGCGTCCCGCCCACCGAACTCGCGACGGGGTTCGCCAGCACCGAGACGTTCCGGCGGACCGCGTTCCTGCTCGGCCCGCTGCTGGCGGCGGGACTCATCGCGGCCTACGGCTTCGACCCCGGATTCCGGTACGTACTCGGCGTGGCTGCGGCGTTCGGCCTCGTCGCCACCGTCGCCCAGCGAGTCCTCTACGAGGCGAGCGAGGACTCGCTCGGCAAGTCGTTCGAGGGCGTCTCGCAGGTGGTCGACGACCTGCGGACGATGCCCGCGACGCTCCGGCCCCTGCTCGTCGGCGACACGCTCGTCCGATTCGGGAACGGGATGGTGTACGTCTTCGTCGTCCTCGTCGTCACGCAGTACCTCGAGGTGTCGGCGACGCTGCCCGTCGTCGGCTACCTCGGCCCGGACGCGTTCTTCGGCGTACTGCTGGCCGTCGAGATGGCGGTTGCACTGGCGACGATGGTGCCCGTCGCGAAGCTCGCAAAGCGCGTCGGACTCAAGCCGGTCGTCGCGCTCGGGTTCGTCGTCTACGCCGTCTTCCCCGCCCTGCTGGTCACCGCGCCCGACGGCGGGGTCGCGGTCACCGTCCCGCTGCTCGGCGGTGTCTCGCTCTCCGAGACTGCGCTCGTCACGCTGCTCTTTGCCGCCTCCGGCCTGCGGTTCGCCGGCCTCCCTGCGCACAAGGCGCTCATCGTCGGCCCGGCGGAGGCCGACGCCGGTGGCCGCGTGGTGGGGTCGTACTACCTCGTCAGGAACGCGATAACGATTCCGAGCGCGGCGGTCGGCGGCTGGCTCTACGGACTCGAATCGACGCGCGTCGTCGGGGCGACGGTCGGCGGTCCCGCGCTCGCGTTCGGTCTTGCGACGGTGGTCGGACTCGGAGGCGTCGCCTACTTCGTCGCGTTCGGCCGGGAACTGGACGCGTACGCCTGACGTCCCGTGACCGACGCGCCTTTCACCGACCGGACCAACGCTCGCCCATGGAACGGGACGTTCCCGACCGTCCACCGGCGAACAACCTCGTCGAGGCGCTCGACGTCCGCCGGAACGCGGCGGTCGGCTTCGCCGTCGGCGTCGCCGTCGCGGTGCTGCTGTATGCCTTCAGGGTCGGCGTCGTCGGGTCGGTCCGCGGTCAGGCGGGCGGCCCCCTGACCTTCCTCGCCCTCGGCGTCGTGCTGGCGCTGACGCTCGGCGCACTCGTGACGGCCGTGCTCGTGGCGCTGTCGGCTCGACGGCTGGCCCGCGAGGTCGACTAGCTGGTGAGTTCCCGGAGCCGTTCCGCGCTCGAACGGGTTCCCTTCGCCAGCAGCACGTCGCCGGCACCGAGTTCCGTCGCCGGTCCCGGCGAGATGACCCAGTCCGCCGGCGGACGGCGCACCGCGATGACGCGCATCCCCGTCTCGGTCTCGACCCGCTCGTCGCCCAGCGTCGTCCCGTCGAACCGGCTGCCGGCCGCGACTTCGACGCGGACGATGACCTCGTCGCTCTCCTCAAGGGCCTGCTCGACCACCGGATGGGTTCCCAGTCCGCGGAGGACGCCCTCGCTTATCTCGACCGCCGCGTCGCTGATGACCTCGGTGCTGTTGGCGAGGTGAACGAGTCCGCGCAGCGAGACGGGGTCGTCGGTCTGGGCGGCCGCCCGGAGCACCCACGCCTCGAAGCGCGACTGCAGCGCGTCGACCTCCGCCTCGAGTTCGACGACCTCCTCGGCGACGCCCTCGCTGTCGAAAAGGACGCTCCCGTACGCCAGGTCGACCGCGAGTTCGCTCATGTTCTTCATCAGGACGATGGAGTCGACGGCGCGTTCGAGGTCGGCGTCGTCGTCTGTCGGCGGCTCCGGCGACTCGTACGCCGTCCCCGTCGCGGCCTCGTACACCGTCGCAATGCCCTCGTCCGGCCCGCGCAACAGCAGGCGGTCGCCGGAGCGAAGGTCGGTGTCCCTGTCCGGGTTGAGCAGCCAGTCGCCGCCGCGGTGGATGGCGATGACCCGGACGCCCGTTTCGGTCTCCAGGTTCAGCGCGCCGAGCGTCGTCCCCTCCAGCTCTGAGCCGTCGACGACTTCGGCGCGCAGGAGCGTCTCGATGGCTTCCGGGAGCGACGCGCGCATCGCTTCCGGCAGGCCGATGTCCTCGAGGACGACCTTGGCGATGTCGCCGGCCGCGTCGCTTATCTTCTCCGCCGCGCCGACGACGCCGAGCACCGGCGCGAGCTCTTCGGCGTCGTCCGGGCTCCGCGCCGCCATCAGCAGGCTCATCCGGGCCTGCAACTGGAGCACGTCCATCCGGTCTTCGAGGTCGAGCACCTCGGTCGCGATGTCGTCGCTGCCGTTGAGCACTGCGGAGAACGAGAGGTCGATGAGCAGCTCCGCGGTGTCTTTCATCTCCGCGAGCACCTCCTTGACGCTCCTGGGTTCGTACTCCACCTCGCTCGCGGGATCCATACGTCGGGATTCGTCGGCTGCTCGTAAAAACGTTCGTAGCGCGACCCGGAGGGCTGCAGTCCACCACCGGTTCGCGCCGAGCGAATCGCCCCGTCCACCCTCTCGCCGGCGAGGGAGCGGGGCGTTACACGGAGATTCCGACGGGAACCGAGCTGTTCGCCGAATTCACATCCGCCACGAACGATAATCCTTTTCGGGGTTGCCAATCAACTCTTACAGTATGTCAGACGAGGTCAAGAAAGGTCTGGAGGGCGTGGTAGTCGCTGAGTCGGCTCTCAGTCACATCGACGGTGACGCAGGCAAACTCATCTATCGCGGGTACGCCATCGAGGACCTCGCACGAGAGGCGAGCTACGAGGAGGTGCTCTATCTCCTCTGGCACGGCTCCCTCCCGAATCGCGACGAACTCGACTCGTTCAGCGAGTCGATGGCCGACGAGCGTTCCGTCGACGAGGACGTCCTGTCGACGGTCCGCCGACTGGCCGAAGCGGACGCCGACCCGATGGCCGCGCTCCAGACGACCGTCTCGATGCTGTCGGCCTACGACCCCGACGACTCCGAGACGGACCCGGAGGACTACGAGGCCAACCTCCGGAAAGGGCGGCGCATCACCGCCAAGATTCCGACCATCATCGCGGCGTTCGACCGCATCCGGAACGGCGACGAACCGGTCGAGCCCCGCGAGGACCTCGGCCACGCCGAGAACTTCCTCTACATGCTCAACGGCGAGGAGCCGGACGAGGTGCTCGCGGAGACGTTCGACATGGCGCTCGTGCTCCACGCCGACCACGGCCTGAACGCCTCAACGTTCTCGTCGATGGTCACGTCCAGCACGCTCTCGGGCGTGCACAGCGCTATCACCAGCGCCATCGGGACGCTCGCCGGTCCGCTGCACGGCGGCGCGAACCAGAACGTCATGAAGATGCTCAAGGAGGTCGACGACGCCGACCAGGACCCCGTCGAGTGGGTGAAGAACGCGCTGGACCGCGGCGAGCGGGTCATGGGCATGGGCCACCGCGTCTACAACATCAAGGACCCCCGTGCCAAGATTCTCGGCGAGAAGAGCGAGGAACTCGGCGAGGCCGCCGGCGACACGAAGTGGTACGAGATGTCCGTCGCCATCGAGGAGTACATGCAGGAGGAGAAGGGCCTCGCGCCGAACGTCGACTTCTACTCCGCGTCGACGTACTACCAGATGGGCATCCCCATCGACGTCTACACGCCCATCTTCGCCATGTCCCGGGTCGGCGGCTGGGTCGGCCACGTCCTGGAACAGTACGACGACAATCGCCTCATCCGGCCGCGGGCGAAGTACGTCGGTCCGGAGAGCCAGGAGTTCGTTCCGCTCGACGAGCGCTGAACGAGTGACCGCAGGACGACCGCCTATTTTCGACGAGTCGAGTACGCGTCCGAGCCTCGCGAACGCTCACTCGCCGCCGTCGAGCAGGACGTCGAGCATCGCCTCGACCGCGTCGAGTTCCGGCTTGACGACGCCGTGGCCCATCCCCTCGAATATCTGCTCGGTCACGTCGCCGTCCAGGTCGCGGAACGTCGCTGTCGTCTCCTCGACGCGCTCGACGGGGATGTGAGGGTCGCGGTCGCCACAGCCGAGGTAGACGGGCGTCCCGTCGAGCGACCCGTCGTAGTCGCGGGGCGTCCCGTCCGGTCCGATGAGACCGCCGCTGAGTCCGGCGACGCCGCCGTACCGCCGGGCGTTGCGCGCTGCGTACTCCGTCGTCAGGCACGCTCCCTGCGAGAAGCCGGAGAGCAGGGTTCGCTCGGGGGCGACGCCCGCCGCCGCGAGGCCGTCGACGACGGTTCCGAGCAGCGCCAGCGCGGACGAGAGGTGCGGTTCGTTCGCGTCGATGGACGCGAGGAACGACTGCGGGTACCACTCGTTCCCGGCCGCCTGCGGCGCGACGTACGCCACGTTCTCCCGCCGGAACTCGTCCGCGAGGTCGAGGATGCCCTCGGCCGTCGCGCCGCGGCCGTGGGCGAGCACCACCGCGGCGTCGGCCTCGTCGGGCGACGCGCCGGTGGTGGCGACCGGCTGATTGGCGTGCGGGCCGTCGACGGCGTCGGTGGCGAACCAAGTCATCGGTGCGGGGTTCGCGCTCGCGACACCTACAGTTTCCGCCGCTTCCCCGTTTCCGCTCTCCGCCGGCTACTCCGTGCTTCCGCGCTCCGCCATCATCTTCGCCGCGCGGGGAGCCCAGCCGCCCCAGTAGAAGCCAGCGCCGACGACCGCCGTCGCCCAGACGTAGTACAGCAGGATGCCGGCGTACACCGCGACGACGCGGTAGCCGAGGTAGACGCCGAACAGCCACGAGAAGCCGACCATGAAGCCGAACATGCCGGTCGTCCGCGCGAGGAACGGCGTCTTCGTGTCGCTGCCTCCCTGCAGCGACCCCGCGAGGACCACGTAGGAGACGAGGAACGGCGCGGCGACGCCGTAGGTGCGGGCGAACTCGGCGGCGTAACGCGCGGTTCTCGCGTCCGAGGTGAACAGGCGGACGAGCGGTTCCGCGGCGACGAACAGCGCGACGCCGATGGCACCGACCGTCAGGAGGCCGAGCGCGGTCGTCGCCCAGCCCTCGAACCGCGCCCGGTCCGGGTCGCCGTCGCCGAGCGCCTGCCCGACGACGACGCTGGCCGCGACGTTGTATCCTCGCGAGAGCGGTCCGGTCACCTGCTGGTACACCCGGCGACCGATCTGGTAGGCGGCGTTGACCGACGTCCCGAACGACAGCAGGATGGCGTTGAACGGGAACTCCGCGACGGTCGCCGCCAGCCCCTCGGCGATGCGCGGCGCGCTGACGGTGAGCAACTGGCGTGTGATGGTCCAGTCGCGCGGCCGGACGAACGACGCCGCCGTCCACGAGGTGCGCATGGCCAGCAGGAGCGCGACCGCGGTGAAGACGTTGCCGACCGCGGTGGCAGTCCCGACGCCGACGATGCGCCACTCCGGGAACGGACCGAGACCGAGGCCGAGTGCGACCGTGCCCCCGATGTTCAGCAGGTTCGAGACGACGTTGACGTACATCGGGGTGCGCGTGTCGCCGGTGCCCTGGAGCGACCGCGCGCCGATCAGCGCGACGTGGCGGGCGGGCGCGGTGACGAAGATGATGGCGAGGTAGGTGCCGCCCATCGCCGCTACGCGGTCGGGTGCGCCGAGGACGGAGATGGCGAACTCCCCCGCGAGCAGTCCGAACGCGACGAACGGCAGGCCGGTAAGCGCGCCGACGAGGATGGCCTGCGTGACCGCCTCGTCGCGGTTCGCGGTCGCGCCGCTGCCGGTGTCCTGGCTCGAGAGCGCGATGGCACCGCCGCCGAGTCCGAGACCGATGCGGAGCGGGAGGCGTGCGTAGAGGTCCGCGAGACCGATGGCCGCGACCGCGGCGGGCGAGAACAGCCCCGTGACGACGATGTCGGTGGTCCGCATCAGCGTGCGGAGCACCTGCTCGGCCATCACCGGCCACGAGAGGTCGAACACGCGCCGCCAGACCGCCAGCACGCGCGCTCGCAGGGGGCCGGCCTCGGTCGCGTCGGTCGTCACGCAACGTGATTCTCGTGCAGACGGTTTGGGTGTACTGGAAGGGGTAACCTAGAACAGTCCCGCGACGAACCCGAGGCCCATCAGTATCAGGACCGCCGCGGAGAACGCCGGGAGGTAGTCGGCGTAGCGCTCGGCACGCTCCTCGTAGCGTTCGTACCCGGCGATGAGCAGCAGCGTCAGGCCGACGATGCCGAAGATGACCGTCAGCGCGTAGATCGTCATGAGTTCGAGGCAGTACTGCGACCCAGAACAGAGCAGGATGATCTCGAACTCCTCCTCGTGGGCGAACCCGAGCAGGAAGGCGAAGCCCGCGATGCCCCACAGGCCGCGGTCGGTCGCCTCGTCCATCGAGCCGTGAGTGTGCCCGCCGACGAACGGGAGCGCCGTCTTCACCGTCGCGAGCAGGCCGTCGTCACCGTGGTCGTGGTGGCCGTGCGAGTGGTCGTGAGAGTTCCCGTGGTCGTGGGAACGGCCGTCGTGAGAGTGGTCGCGATGGCCGTGAGAATCCCCGTGGTCGTGCGAACCGCCGTGGTCGTGGGAGTGGCCGTGGAAGTACTCCCGGGCCCCCAGCGCGACGAGCAGGACGCCCGCGACGACGCTCACCGGACCGCCAACCTGCACGCCGAACACGGTCAACGGCTCGTTCACCTGCGCGAGGTCGAAGTACCGCTTCGCCCAGAAGAACGCGAGCACCATGGCGATGCTGCTGACGAGGTGGCCGACGCCGATGACGAAACTCGCCGCGAAGCCGTAGAGCCACTTGTTCGTCTGGTCGAGCGCGTAGGAGGCGGCGACCGGCCAGCCGTGCCCCGGTTCGACGCCGTGCGCGAGACCGAGTCCGACCGTCCCGACCAGCACGGCCAGTTCCACGTCGAGCATCGACCGGGACTCGGGCCGGTCCCCGGAAAGTGGTTGTTATTATCGAACGTCTGAAGGCGTAATACCGCGAACGCCATACCATGCGAACCAGCCTCAACGTACCGGAGGACGTGCTGGACGCGTTCGACGACACGTGGCAGCGACAGGGCCTCGACTCCCGCTCGCGTGCGGTGCGGGAAGCCATGCGCGAGTACACCGAGGCCCACTCGCAGTTCGAGGACCTCTCGGGCGACGTGGCCGCCGTGCTGGCGTTCGACTACGAGCACGGGTCCGTCGTCGACGACCTGCACGCCATCCAGCACGAGTTCGACGCCGTCGTGGACGCGACCAGCCACGTCCACCACGGCGACTGGTGTCTCGAAACCGCCTTCTGCCTGGGACCGGCCGAGCGCGTCCGCGAACTGACCTACCGCCTGCGGGACTTCGACGCCGTCGGGCGCGTGAAAGTGCTGTCGCTCCGCCCGCGATGAGGGTCTTCGTCTACGGGACGCTCACCGACCCCGACCGCGTCGCGACGGTCGTCGACTCGTTCGCGTTCGTCGGCGACGCCGTGCTGGAGGGACTCCACCCCGAGGACGGGCGGTACCCGACGCTGGCACCCGGCGGCCGGACCGGCGGTCGCATTCTCGCCACGCCGGACGTCGCTCCCATCGACGCGTACGAGGGCGTCGACAGCGGTCTGTACGTCCGGGTCGACGTTCCGACGACGGCGGGCGAGACGGTCGCCGTCTACGTCGGCGACCCCGACGCCCTCGACGCCGACGCCTCGTGGCCGGGCGACGGGCCGTTCGCCGACCGCGTCCGCCGGTTCGTCGCGGAACGGTCGGTCCGCGTCGACGTGGCGGGCGCGAGCGACTGACGACGGGACGGTCGACCGTCCTCCGCGCGCCGACCGTCAGACACCGCGCTGACGGAGGGCAGACGGCGAAATTTCCCCGACGCCCTCTTGCGTTTTCACTTTCACCTCGGCCACCGGGAGTTTAAGTAGGCGCGGTCGCTGGACTCCAGTGCGGTCACACGCTCCGCGCTCCTCGTTCTTTCCCCTTCGACCCGGCCGACGAGCCGTCAGTCCGCCGGGCTGGATGCGACCTCGACCGCGCGTTCCAGCATCCCGTTGTTCGTCGTGTAGTAGTAGTACGCGCCGGTCCCGACTGCGCCGGCGACGTTCGAGACGGTGACCGCCCAGAACACGGCGTGAACGCCGACGCCGTCCACCAGCAACACGCCACCCGCGGCGATGGGAAGGCGCACGCCCCAGTATTTCACCAGGTCGGCGACCATGCTCGTCCTGGTCTTTCGAGCGCCGTTGAATCCGGCGTTGAAGAGGGACATCGCCCCGATTCCCCAGTAGCCGAAGACGAGAATCCGGAGGTAGTCGACGGTGAGCGCGAGGCCGTCGGGAGTGAGGTCGGGGACGAAGAGGTTCGCCAGCAGTTCGGGGACGAACCACTGGACGACGCCGATGAGCGAGAGGCCGACGATGGCGATGGCCGCACCGACCCACGTCGTCCGACTGGCCCGCATCGGATTGTCGGCCCCGATGTTCTGTCCGACGACGCTCTGGGCGGCCTGTGCGAGTCCGCTCGCCGGAATGAACGCGACGCTGGCGATGCGAGCGCCGACGGTGTACGCCGCGAGCGCGGCCGACCCCCCAGCGGCGGCCGCGATGCCGATAATGAGGACGCGCACCGACTGGGCGGCGGCGTGCTGGCCGGTCCGCGGAAGCCCGACGTCGACCAGTTCGCGCGCGTCGTCGAGGCGGAGGGTCGCCGAGGCCCTGGTGAGGGTGTAATCGTCGCGGCCCCTGAGCATCATTCCGAGCGCGAGCAGGAACCCGGCACCGTAGCCGAGGCCCGTCGCGAGCGCCGCGCCCTGGATGCCGAGTCCGTCGAAGCCGGGAATCCAGTACCCGAAGATGAGGAACGGGTCGAGGACAATGTTGACGACGACGGCGGTGACGTTGATGTACAGCGCCGCGCGGGAGTCGCCCCAGCCGATGAACCCCATCTCGATGGCGTCGCTCATACCCATCACGGGGAACGCGAGCGCGTAGGTGGCGAGGTAGGTGGCCGCCAGCCGGGCGACTGCCGGCTCCGCTCCGAACAGCGCGATGACGTTCGGGGAGAGCGCGAAGACGGCGACGCCCAGCGCCAGTCCGGTGCCGAGTGCGAGGACGATGCCGTGGAACGCCGCCCGGCGCGCGCCGGTGAGGTCGTCAGCACCGACGCGCTGGGAGACGAGCACCTGCGTCCCGGCGTTGATGCCGACGAAGATCGCGAGGAGGAACGCGGAGAGCGGGAAGTTCAGCCCGACGGCGGCAACGGCGTTCTCGCCGAGTCGACCGACCCAGAACGTGTCGATGACCTGCTGACCGACCTGCACGAAGTTCTGCATCACCAGCGGAGCGGCGAGAACGAGGAGAGCCCGCGTTAGCGAGCCGTCCGTTATTTCGTCCCGTGAGACGTCGAGCATGGTTTAGGTCTATTAGGATGTTGTAAAATCCCGCTGGTATTTATAGATACGGACGGGTACGTCTGCCACAGTCCGGACGAGGGGCATTTCTCTGCATGTGACGACTACCCGTGGAATAACTCTTTCCAGTGGCTCGTCAGAGCGAGTCCGTCCGCGTCTCGCGTCCCGAAGAAAAAGTCGGCAGCGCCGTCTGGCGAACCGGACGGCGGAACTCGGCGGTCGGTGCGTCGGTTACCTGTCTGGTGCCTGGTCCGTTATTCGGTCTGGCGCTGTTCGGCTCCCTGTTCGGCGGTGCGCTCCTGCCGCCGGGCGACTCGTCGATTTATCTTGGACATCTTGTAACCCGTGTAGAGGAGGTACACGCCGGCGATGCCGACGAGCACGTAGACGAGCGCGGCAACGGTCTCGGCGACGCCCGGCTGGAAGATGACCTCGCTCGCCGCATCGACCATGTTGAGTCGCGTGTCCGTCAGACTCGTCACGCCGATGACGCCCCAGTTTATCGCGCCCACGATGACCAGCAACAGACTCAGCCAGTCCCATCCGTTTATTCTCATATCACTCACTACGGCGTCGTCGTCCTTTGTTATGCGGGGGTTACGGGAAAGAAACGGAGCGAAACCATGGTTTCGCCGGGTAAAGGACGGCGTTCGTCCGTCGCCGGGGGGTCGACGGCGGGCGGACGACGGTAGCGGAACGGCGGTGAACGCTCGGCGGACCCGCCGTGCGGGCGGATACCGCATCCTTTTGTCGGCGCGCCTCCAACCAACCATCCATGAGTCGCCGCCGGAAACCCGACTGGCTGAAGATGCAACCCCCGTCCGGCCAGGAGTTCACGGGCATCAAGCAGACGCTCCGGGACCACGACCTCCACACGGTCTGTGAGGAGGCGAACTGTCCGAACCTCGGCGAGTGCTGGAGCGGACGTGGCTCCGACAGCGGCGGTACAGCGACGTTCATGCTGATGGGCGACCAGTGCACGCGCAACTGCGGGTTCTGTGACGTGGACACCGGCGGCGGACAGCCGCTCGACCCCGACGAGCCCGCGAACGTGGCGAGCGCGGTGGCTGAAATCGGCCTCGATTACGTCGTTCTCACGTCCGTGGACCGCGACGACCTCGAAGGGCAGGGCGCGGCCCACTTCGCGCGGACCATCCGGGAGATCAAGGAACGTGACCCGTCGATTCTCGTCGAGGTGCTGATTCCGGACTTCCAGGGCGACGAGGAGCTCATCGGGAAGATAATCGACGCGAAACCGGACGTCGTCGCTCACAACGTCGAGACGGTCGAGCGCCTCCAGCAACCGGTGCGCGACCCGCGGGCGGGCTACGAGCAGAGCCTCGCCGTGCTCGAACAGGTCGAGCGCGAGTCGGACATCTACACGAAGACGAGCATCATGCTCGGGGTAGGCGAGTACGACCACGAGGTGTACCAGACGCTCTCGGACCTCCGGGAGGTCGAGGTCGACGTCGTCACGCTCGGGCAGTATCTCCAGCCGTCGCGCACCCACCTCGACGTGGAGTCGTACGTCCACCCGGCGAAGTTCGAGACGTGGCGGCGGGTCGCCGAGGACGAACTCGGATTCCTCTACTGTGCCAGCGGTCCGATGGTGCGCTCGTCGTACAAGGCGGGCGAGCTGTTCGTGGACGCCGTCGTCCGGGACGGGAAGTCCGTCGAGGAGGCCAGAGACGAAGCGCGGCGAGCGGTCTCCGCCAGCGACTAGTCGGACGACTCCTCGTGGACCTGTCGCGGAAGGAGGCGACGAACGGGGCTCTCTCCTCCTGCCGGGTTCGACGCAATTCTTGCCGTTTGTCCAGCTAATCCCCGGATAACCGCGACAGGTTCTTCACGAACGCAGATTATATGCGGAGTAATTTTAGAATTTCGAGCGTGACTCGGTACTGGGTGGTGATTTCGACGAGAAATTGCCGCCAGAGGGATAGCTATGAAAATTGGTTACGAAAACCCTATAACCCGAGCGAAAGATTTTCTGTACATGTCAGGACGGGTCCGACCGTGAGCATCGTACATCAAGATCCCCGTGAACGCGTACAGGTGCTGGACGTGGACGGTAACGTCGTAGAGGACGCGGACGTACCCGACCTCTCCGACGAGGAGCTATTGAGCATCTACAGCGAGATGAAACTCGCTCGTCGCTTCGACGAGCGGGCGGTCAGCCTCCAGCGGCAGGGTCGGATGGGTACCTACCCGCCGCTCTCCGGGCAGGAGGGGGCACAGATCGGGAGCGCCCACGCGCTGGCCGACGACGACTGGATATTCCCGAGCTACCGCGAACACGGCGCGGCGCTCGTTCGCGGTCTGTCGCTGAAACAGACCCTGCTGTACTGGATGGGCCACGAGCAGGGTAACGCCATCCCCGACGACGCGAACATCTTCACCGTGGCAGTGCCCATCGCCACCCAGATTCCCCACGCGACGGGCGCGTCGTGGGCGTCGAAGCTCAAAGGCGAGGAGAAGGCGTTCCTCTGTTACTTCGGCGACGGCGCGACCAGCGAGGGCGACTTCCACGAGGGGCTGAACTTCGCCGGCGTCTTCGACACGCCGACGGTGTTCTTCTGCAACAACAACCAGTGGGCCATCTCGGTCCCGCGCGAACGCCAGACGGCCAGCGAGACCATCGCCCAGAAGGCCGAGGCGTACGGCTTCGAGGGCGTGCAGGTCGACGGGATGGACCCGCTCGCCGTCTACAAGGTCACGCGCGACGCCGTCGAGAAGGCGAAAAATCCCGGCGAGGACGACCTGCGCCCGACGCTCATCGAGGCGGTGCAGTACCGCTTCGGCGCGCATACGACGGCCGACGACCCCTCCGTCTACCGGGACGACGACGAGGTCGAGCGCTGGAAGCAGAAAGACCCGATTCCGCGGCTTGAGTCGTTCCTCCGGAACACGGGACGGCTCGACGACGAGAAGGTCGACGCCATCGAGTCGGAGATAGAGAACCGCGTCGCGGACGCCATCGACGCGGCGGAGGCCGTCGAGCGCCCCGACCCCGAGGAGATGTTCGCGAGCGTCTACGAGGACATGCCCAAGCGGCTACGGGAGCAGCTCGACTGGTTCGAGCAGATTCGCGAGAAGCACGGCGACGAAGCACTTCTGGAGGACTAAATCATGAGCCAGGCCGAAACCACGCAGGAAACCGAGAATCTCACGCTCGTTCAGGCGGTCCGGGACGGACTGTACACGGAGATGGAACAGGACGACGACGTCATCGTCATGGGTGAGGACGTCGGCAAGAACGGCGGCGTGTTCCGCGCCACGGAGGGACTCTACGAGGAGTTCGGCGAGGAGCGCGTCATCGACACGCCGCTGGCGGAGTCCGGCATCGTCGGGACCGCCATCGGGATGGCCGCGTACGGCCTGAAGCCGGTGCCGGAGATGCAGTTCTCCGGGTTCATGTACCCGGCGTTCGACCAGATAGTCTCCCACGCCGCGCGCCTGCGGGCGCGCAGTCGCGGTCGGTTCACGTGCCCGATGGTCGTCCGCGCGCCGTACGGCGGCGGTATCCGCGCGCCCGAGCACCACTCCGAGTCGATGGAGGCGATGTACGCCCACCAGCCCGGACTGAAGGTAGTCATGCCGAGCACGCCGTACGACACGAAGGGACTGCTCACGAGCGCCATCCGCGACCCCGACCCGGTTATCTTCCTCGAACCCAAACTCATCTACCGGGCGTTCCGCGACGAGGTGCCCGAGGAGTCCTACGAGGTGCCCATCGGCGAGGCCGCGGTCCGCGAGGAGGGCAGCGACATCTCGGTGTTCACCTGGGGTGCGATGGTCCGGCCGACGCTGGAGGCCGCCGAGAACCTGGAGGGCGAGATCGACGTCGAGGTCGTCGACCTCCGGACGGTGTCGCCGCTCGACGACGAGACCATCGTCGAGTCGTTCAAGAAGACCGGTCGCGCGGCGGTCGTCCACGAGGCCCCGAAGACCGGCGGTCTCGGCGGCGAAATCGCCGCCACCATCCAGGAGGAGGCGCTGCTGTACCAGGAAGCGCCCGTCGAGCGCATCACCGGCTTCGACACGCCCTTCCCGCTGTACAGCCTCGAAGACTACTACCTGCCCGAACCGGCCCGCATCGAGGAGGGCATCCGGGACGCGGTGAGCTTCTAACATGGTACGCGAATTCAAGCTTCCGGACGTTGGCGAGGGCGTCGCCGAGGGCGAACTCGTCAGCTGGCTGGTCGAGGAGGGCGACGCCGTCAGCGAGGACCAGCCGGTCGCGGAGGTCGAGACGGACAAGGCCATCGTCGAGGTGCCGTCGCCCGTCAACGGGACGGTCCGCGAGCTGCGCGCCGAAGAGGGCGACGTCGTCCCCGTCGGCGACGTCCTCATCACGTTCGACGTGGAGGGCGAGGAGAGCGAAGAGACGACCACCGAGAGCGCCGAGAGCGAGGAGACGACCGAGTCCCAGGAGGAGGTCGCCGAAGAGCCGGCGGTCTCCGAGGAAGGCGAGGCGCAACGGGCCTCGGAGAGCGAGGAGACCGAGACGACCGAGGGACGCGTGTTCGCCGCGCCGAGTGCCCGTCGTCTCGCGCGCGAACTCGGCGTCGACATCGCCGCGGTCGAGGGCACCGGACCGAGCGGCCGCGTGACCGAACAGGACGTGCGCAACGCCGCCGAGGGCGGCGAATCCGGGTCGACGGAACCGGAGACGGTCGAGGCCCCCGCGGAGCCCGAGGCGGGCGACACCGGCGGCGTCGACGCCGAATCCGGCGCGCCGTCCGGGGCCGGAGCGTCGACGCCCGCGCAGCCGGAGTCGGCTGACCGCGAGCGCACGCTGGCCGCGCCCGCGACCCGGCGCATCGCCGAGGAGCAGGGCGTGAACCTGAACGCCGTCCCCGCCACCGAGGAGCGCGACGGCGAGGCGTTCGTCACGCCGGAGGCCGTGATGGAGTACGCCGAAGCGCAGCAGCAGGCCCAGCAGGCCGACGCCGCGGCGGTCGCGACGGGCGAGACGGGGCCGCAGGAGGAGCGGGTTCCCTACAGGGGCATCCGGAAGACCATCGGCCAGCAGATGGAGCACTCGAAGTACACCGCTCCCCACGTCACCCACCACGACACCATCGACGTGACGGAACTGGTGGATACGCGCGCGGAACTCAAGGAGGTCGCGGAGGAGCGCGGCATCCACCTCACGTACATGCCCTTCGTCATGAAGGCCATCGTGGCGGCGCTGAAGGACTTCCCCTACCTCAACTCCGCGCTGGACGAGGAGAACGACGAGATCGTCCTCAAGAACTACTACAACATCGGCGTCGCGGTCGGCACCGACCACGGCCTGATGGTGCCGGTCGTCGAGGGCGTCGACCAGAAGGACATGCTCCAGATAGCCTCGGACATGAACGAGTTGGTCCAGAAGGCCCGCGACCGCACCATCTCCCGCGAGGAGATGCAGGGCGGGACCTTCACCATCACGAACTTCGGTGCCATCGGCGGGGAGTACGCCACGCCCATCATCAACCATCCCGAGGTCGCCATCCTCGGTCTCGGCGAACTGAAACAGCGGCCGACTGTCGTCGACGGCGAGGTGGAGGCGCGCTACACGCTGCCCATCTCGCTCTCCATCGACCACCGTATCATCGACGGCGCGGTGGCGGCGGAGTTCGCCAACCAGGTGCTGGAGTACCTCAACAACCCGAACCTGCTCCTGCTGGAGTAGCGGTCCGACTTCTTTTCCGGTGGGGCGTCCGCGCGTCTCGACGGCGGGACGAGCCCGGGAGGCTACGGCGTCGCAGTGCGGACGACGTGTTCCCGACCGGTGCGGCGGGTTTCGACGTCTCCGAAGGGAGCGAGATGTTCCCGGAGGGTCAGTTCGCGGTGGTGGACGAAAGCGAGTTCCCCGTCGGGCGCGAGCACGTTGCGAGCGCCGGCGAACAGTTCCGAGAGCACGTCGCCGCCCGCGTGGGTCGGCGGATTGCAGAGGACCCGGTCGAAGGTCCGGTCCGCGACCCCCGCGAGGCAGTCGGCCGTGACGACGGTCCCCGTCGCTCCCGACGCGCGGAGGCTACGCTCCGCGCACGAGGTGGCGACCGCGTCGTCGTCGCTGAGCCAGACCTCGCAGTCTGCGGCGAGCGAGGCGTACGCGCCGAGTGCGCCGTACCCGCAGGCGAGGTCCAGCACGCGGTCGCCGTCCGAAACCGTACTGGCCTCGGCGAGCAGTCGGGTGCCGTCGTCCAGCCCTCCGGCGGCGAACACGCCGGGAACCGTCGCGAGCGCGAGGTCGACGCCGTCGACGGTGGGGCGGCGCGTCCGCGGCGTGACGTACGACGGCGGGTCGAACATCTCCGGTCGGGTCGCTTCGAGGAGCCGGTAACCGTCTCGTTTGGCGACGGACGTCACGTCCACCGCGACGTCGCGAAGCTGGTCCTCGTACCGGGCGAGGCCCGTCTCCTTCGACGCCGCCACGTAGGCGCTCCCGCCGGGACGGAGCACCGCGAGCGCGTTCGCGACGCGCTGTTTGCCGACGGCCAGCGGCGCGTACCGCTTCGGAGCGTAGGCGACGGTGTCGAACTCGCCTTCGAGGGTCGTCAGGTCCGCGACGACCGAAACCGACGCCTCGACGCTGTTCTCCCCGGCGTTGCGTTCGCACAGACAAGCCGCGCGGGCGCTCGTCTCGGTCATCTCGACCGCGGCGGCGGCGTCCGCGAGCACGACCCCGGTGACGCCGTAGTTCGCCTGCGGGCACAGGAGCCGACCAAGGTCGCGGTCCCAGAGCGACTCCAGCAGCAGTAGTTCGGGCGTCCGGAACGACCGCTTGGAGACGACGCCGTCGGCGGTTCGGAACCGATACTTCGGGCGCGCGCCGGACACCCGCGATTCGAGCGCCAGTTCGTAGGGCGCCCGCCTCATCGGCGGGTCCGCCTCCCGGTCTGCGGTTTGTTTCGGACGCGGTGCTGTCGGTAGCGATTCAGTCGCGGTGGAGCGGTGTCGTACATCGACGTGGATTCGGCTGACGCGGACGGTCGGAAGGCGACGCAGCCCACGCCCTGCGCTCGACGGTCGGGGCCGAGAGAAGGGGCTCACGCACGGCTACGCACAGAGCGCGGAGCCGGGTGCCAAACAGCGTGACCGTCCGACGAGGCCCGCGACCGGTCGCGATTCCGGCCGCGTCGTCGGACGGCCCACAGTTGGCGAGCCAGCCGAACCCGGTCCGTTCCCGGAATTACCGGAACGGCGGAATCGGCCTGGAGCCGCTGTTCAACGTGTGGCCCGCTTCTCCCCGAAGGGTAATCAAATTGACGTTCGACCGGGACCGGACGGCGAGAGAAGGGTCCCCGCTCCGCCGACGGCTCCGTCCGACCCGGATCGAACCGCTACCGCGTCAGTTCGCGAGCCAGTCGTCCACCCACGCCGCAGCGCCGATGCCGACCATCGCGCCCCCGACGAGGTCCGCGGTCGGCGCGACGCTCGTGGTCGCGCCGATGGCTATCAGGAGGGCGGCCAGAATCTCGTCGCGGTACCTCCCGACGACGCGCGCGAGGGTCGGTCCGTCACCCGGGTCGGTGCTCGTTCCCATCACCGTCCAGTAGCGCCGTCACCCACCCACTACTGTGGGTTACTATGACATGCCATTTTTCAGTGGGGACGCCCGAATCCGCCTCATTTTTTACCCGGTAGCCTGTCGTTTCGGGTAATGGTCGTCGGAGATATCTCGACCGGAACGGACGTGCTAGTCGTCGGCGCTGGACCGGGTGGCTACGTCGCCGCCATCCGCGCGGGTCAGCTCGACCTCGACGTAACGCTCGTGGAGAAAGACGCCTACGGCGGCACCTGCCTGAACTACGGTTGCATCCCGTCGAAGGCGATGATCACGGCGTCGGGACTCGCCCACGAGGCGAACAACGCCGAAGACATGGGCATCTACACGAAACTCGACGTGAACTACGCCGAGATGGTCGACTGGAAGGACGGCGTGGTCGACCAGTTGACCGGCGGCGTCGAGAAGCTCTGCAAGGCCAACGGCGTCGAACTGATGGAGGGCCGCGCCGAGTTCGCGGGCGAGAACTCCGCGCGAATCGTCCACGGCGGCGAGGGGCAGGGCGCGGAGACCGTCGAATTCGAGCACGCCATCGTCGCCACGGGGTCGCGGGCCATCCAAGTTCCGGGCTTCGACTTCGGCGACGACCCCATGCTCGACTCCCGGCAGGCCCTGGCGCTCGACGACGTGCCCGAGAGCCTCGTCATCGTCGGCGCGGGCTACATCGGGATGGAACTGGCCGGCGTGTTCGCGCGCCTCGGCTGCGACGTCACCGTCGTCGAGATGCTCGACTCGGTGCTGCCGGGGTACGAGGACGACCTCGCGCGCCCAGTGAGGAAGAAGGCCGACGACCTCGGCATCGACTTCCACTTCGGCGAGGCCGCCAAGGACTGGGAGGAGTCCGGCGGCGGCATCACCGTCAGGACCGAAGACGAGGACGGCGAGATATCGGAGTTCGGCGCGGAGAAGGTCCTCGTGGCGGTCGGACGCGAACCCGTCACTGACACGCTCGGACTGGAGAACGCCGGCATCGAGACGGACGACGGTGGCTTCATCGAGACGGACGACCGCACTCGCACCGAGGTCGAGCACATCCACGCCATCGGCGACGTGGCCGGCGAACCGATGCTCGCGCACAAGGCGAGCACGGAGGGCAAGGTCGCCGCCGAGGTCATCGCCGGGGAGCCCGCGGCCGTCGACTACCAGGCGATGCCCGCCGCGGTGTTCACCGACCCTGAAATCGGCACGGTCGGGATGACCGAGGAGGAGGCAACAGAGCAGGGCTTCGAGCCGACCGTCGGCCAGTTCCCGTTCCAGGCCAGCGGTCGCGCGCTCACGACCAACCACGCCGAGGGCTTCGTCCGCATCGTCGCCGACGAGCCGAGCGGCTTCCTGCTCGGCGCACAGATCGTCGGGCCGGAGGCCTCGGAACTCATCGCCGAACTCGGCCTCGCCATCGAGATGGGCGCGACCCTGGAGGACGTCGCCGCGACCGTCCACACGCACCCGACGCTCTCGGAGGCCGTCATGGAGGCCGCCGAGAACGCGCTCGACCACGCGATTCACACGCTGAACCGGTAGGGCGAGGGTTCTCGCCGTCGCTCTTCTTCTTCTTCTTCGACCTCGCGAGCGCCGACCGCGGACCGTGACCGGAGGCGGCGAAAAAAGAACGTCGAGGACTTCCCCGACGCGCTTTTCCCCCCGGGCGCGAAACGGCGAACCGATGCAGGCAGTCACGCTCGGTCCGTCGGGCACCTACTCCCACCGGGCCGCCCGCGCAGTCGCCGACGACGTCGAGTTCCGCGAATCGGTCACGGCCATCGTGGAGTCGGTCGTCTCCGGCGAGTTCCCGCGCGGCGTTGTCCCGATCGAGAACAGTATCGAAGGTAGCGTCACCGAGACGCTGGACGCCCTCGCCGACAACGACGTGGCGGTCGTCCGCGAACTCGTGACGCCCATCCGGCACGCGCTGGTCGCGCAGGGGCCGGAGTTCGAGGTCGTCGCAAGCCACTCCCAGGCGCTCGCGCAGTGCCGGTCGTTCCTCGAATCCGAGTACCCCGAGGTGTCCCACGAGGCGGTCGCCAGCACCGCCAGGGGCGTCGAACGCGCCCGCGAAGACCCCTCGATAGCCGCCATCGCCCATCCGGACAGCGCCCGGGGCCTGGACGTGCTCGCGGAGGGCATCCAGGACCGCACGTCGAACGCGACGCGTTTCTTCGTCCTCGCGCCCGCCGAGGAGCGCTCGGAGGCCGGCGGGAAATCCTCGGTGGTCGTCTACCCGAACGCCAACTACCCCGGCCTCCTGCTGGAACTGCTCGAACCGTTCGCCGACCGCAACGTGAACCTCACGCGCGTCGAGTCCCGGCCCAGCGGCGAACGACTCGGCGACTACGTCTTCCACGTCGACTTCTCGGCCGGACTGTACGAGGAGCGCGCCCAGAAAGCGATAGCGGCGATCGAGGAGGTCGCCGAGAAGGGCTGGGTTCGCCGACTGGGGTCGTACGACATCGAACACGTCCTCGTCGGCGACGAGTAACCGATACTTCGCACTTCCTTCACCGGCGGTCGACCCCGACGATTACATTTAAACCCCGGGAAGAGAGACCCGTTCGACGACTAGTATCGTGTCACGAGTTCACACGCTACTCCTCGTTTCTGCCCGCAGTCAGTCGGTTTTTCGGCTCCGCGCGTGGTGAGACGGCAACCACACGAACTCGCACCGTCGTTACTTTTATATAGAATCACAATCAATGTCGGAACTGTACTATGAGTCAGCGAATGCAAGGCCAGCCGATGATCGTAATGTCCGAAGACTCGCAGCGAGTCAAGGACAAGGACGCGCAGGAACACAACATCACGGCGGCCCGCGCGGTCGCGGACGCCGTGCGTTCGACACTCGGCCCGAAAGGGATGGACAAGATGCTCGTCGACTCGATGGGCGACGTCACCATCACGAACGACGGCGTGACCATCCTCAAGGAGATGGACATCGACAACCCGACGGCCGAGATGATCATCGAGGTCGCCGAGACCCAGGAAGACGAAGCGGGTGACGGCACCACGACGGCCGTCGCGGTCACAGGCGAACTCCTGAAGAACGCCGAGGACCTCCTCGAACAGGACATCCACCCGACCGCGGTCATCAAGGGCTTCCACCTCGCCAGCCAGAAGGCTCGCGAGGAGATCGACGACATCGCGGAGAACGTCGACACCGAGGACGAGGACCTCCTCCGCAAGGTCGCCGAGACCTCCATGACGGGCAAGGGCGCGGAGCTCAACAAGGAGCGACTGAGCGAGATCATCGTCAGCGCGGTCCAGAACGTCACCGTCGACGACACGGTCGACCTGGAGTTCGTCAACATCGAGACCCAGACCGGCCACTCCGCCGGCGAGTCCGAGCTGCTCGAGGGCGCGGTCGTCGACAAGGACCCCGTCCACGACAACATGCCGAGCAGCGTCGAGGACGCGAAGATCCTCCTGCTCAACGAGGCTATCGAGGTCGAGGAGACCGACGTCGACACCGAGATCTCCATCAACGACCCCGACCAGCTCCAGAACTTCCTCGACCAGGAGGAGAAACAGCTCAAGGAGAAGGTCGAACAGATCAAGGCCACGGGCGCGAACGTCGTCTTCTGCCAGAAGGGCATCGACGACATGGCCCAGCACTACCTCGCCAAGGAGGGCATCCTGGCCGTCCGTCGCGTGAAAAAGAGCGACGTCCAGTTCCTCCGCGAGGTCCTCAACACGGACATCGTCTCGGACCTCGACAGCGCGAGCGAGGCCAACGTCGCCTCGGGTAGCGTCACCCGCGACGACGACGACGAGATGTTCTACGTCGAGGGCGAGGACTCCCACGGCGTCACCCTGCTCCTGCGCGGCTCCACCGACCACGTCGTCGACGAACTCGAGCGCGGCGTCACGGACGCGCTGGACGTCGTCGCCCAGACCGTCAGCGACGGCCGCGTCGTCGCCGGCGGCGGTGCCATCGAGGTCGAACTCGCCTCCCGCCTCCGCGACTACGCGGACGGCGTCGAAGGCCGCGAACAGCTGGCCGTCGAGGCGTTCGCCGACTCCCTGGAACTCGTTCCGCGCACGCTCGCCGAGAACGCGGGCCTCGACAACATCGACACGCTCGTCGACCTCCGCGCGGCCCACGAGGACGGTGAGGTCCGCTCGGGTCTGAACGTCTTCAGCAGCCAGGTCGAGGACACCTTCGAGGCTGGCGTCGTCGAGCCGGCCCACGCCAAAGAGCAGGCCGTCTCCAGTGCCACCGAGGCCGCGAACCTCGTGCTCAAAATCGACGACATCATCTCCGCCGGCGACCTGTCGACCGACAAGGGCGACGACGAGGCCGGCGGCCCTGGCGGCGGCATGGGCGGCATGGGCGGTATGGGCGGCATGGGCGGCGCGATGTAGAATAGGCCGCGAGCCCACTGCACCCACCCCCGATTCACGCCGTACCGCACGACCGCAATCGGCCTGACGGCAGGCCGAAGCGTCGAACCGATTTCGTCTTTCCGACCGATTTCCTGCTTCTTTCGAACCCTGACCGGTCGTTCGCGGACGAGACTCGTCTCAGCTCCGAACCGGGAGAACGTGAGGCCGCTATCGCGTCCCGCCCCAAAGGCCGAACGGCGGGGCGAAGTCACGCCCGTGGATGCGCTCCCGGACACGCTCGACGACCTGTTCGGCTCTGCGAATTATCTTCGGTTCGCACTCGTACGCTACCCCTCGCTTCTCCAGCCACCGCCGCATCTCGGCGGACCCCTCGTGGCGGCGAATGTCCTCCTCCTTGGCGTGTTTGAGCGGATGCCGCTTCCAGTTGTACTCCTCGTGGGCGTAGACGTCGATGCGATTCTCGGTCTGGGCGAAGAGCACGACGTGTAGCTGTCGACCGGCGAACTGCGACGGCCGGTACACCCAGCTTCCGTCGGTGGTGCTGCCCGCCGGCGTGTAATGGTACAGGCTCATCGGGTCCCAGACGAACCCCCCGTCGCGTAGCGTCGATTCGATGTCGTCTATCGAACGGTGGACGGTTCCGACGTATCCCGCGGGCCGGACACGGTAGTCCGGTTGGCCAACTCGACGGGCGATTCGGTCGACGACAGGACCGATTCGCTGTCGGATTCGCCGGGGAGGTCTCGGGTAGAACGAGTCGTCCATGATGTCGTGCGAACGTACGGTTTCCAGCCAGGAGAACGTGCTGGGGACGGTGCAGACGCGAGCGAAGCCGAAACGAGTACCGACTGCGAGAAATCCGCCTAACCACGTCGTTCGCATACGACGGGTCCCGGTAAAGCCAACTGTAGCTCGGGAGCTTCTTCGATGCGTTACGTACGAAGAGATTTATTACGATGAACCAGTGTCCCGATATGCGACGCCGCCCGTTCCTCCGTACGTCGGCTCTCGCGACGGTTGGCTGTCTCGCCGGCTATACGATTCTTCGCTCGAATCACGACCCCCGTGCCAACGACCGTACCGTGAAAAACGAGACGGACAGCCCGGTTTTCGCCGGGGAAACCGTCCTGAAGGACCTCGCCGAGTACGGGACGTACGACCTCACGGTGGCCGTGGACGGAATGCCAGCGAGGAGTCGCGAGTGGCACGCGACCGACTGCAACCGCCTCACCGTCCGCGTTCGGACCGATGGGGTCAGCTTCAGCGAGAACCAGTGTTAAACTCCGGGAACCTGCATGGCAAGCCCTGCACGATTCGACACCGTTTTAGGTAATTTATAGTGGAGGCGGACGAACTGTTCGGGTATGGAGACGCTCCTGCTGAACCAGGACGACGTGGACGCGAACACGCAGATGGGCGAAGTAATCCGGGCGATCGAGGACGCCTTCGCCGCGTACGCGCGTGGGGACGCCCAGATGCCCGCGAAGTCGTACATCGACCTCCCGCAGTACAACGGCGACTTCCGCTCGATGCCCGCCTACCTGGAAGCGGCGGACTGGGACGCCGCCGGCATCAAGTGGGTGAACGTCCACCCGGACAACCCCGATCGGTTCGACCTGCCGACGGTCATGGGAACGATGGTGTACTCCGACCCCGAGAACGCGTTCCCGCTGGCCATCATGGACGGCACGGAGCTGACGATGAAGCGCACCGGCGCGGCGGCCGCCGTCGCCACGGACCACCTCGCAGTCGAGGACGCCACGTCGATGGGCATCGTCGGCGCGGGCGTCCAGTCGTACACGCAACTCGAGGCCATCTCGGAGATTCGCCCCATCGAGGAGGTCGTCGTCAGCGACCCCGACGAGGAGGCGATCGCCGAGTTCGTCGACTACTTCGGCGACGAGTTCGACGTGCGCGCGGGCTCCATCGCCGAGGCCGCGGCCTGCGACGTGCTCTCGACGGTGACGCCCGTCGAGGACCCCATCGTCACCCGCGAGGACGTCGGCGAGCACACGCATGTCAACGCGATGGGCGCGGACGCCGAGGGCAAGCACGAACTCGCCGACGAACTCCTGCTCGACGCGAAGATCGTCATCGACGACCACGCCCAGACCACCCACTCCGGCGAGATAAACGTCCCCTACCACGAGGGGACGCTGACGGACGACGACATCCACGGCGAAATCGGCGACATCGTCGTCGGCGACGTGGAGGGTCGCACCGACGACGACGGCGTCACCGTCTTCGACAGCACCGGCCTGGCCATCCAGGACGTCGCAGCCGCCCACGTCGTCTACGAGCACGCCGACGAGAACGACAACGGCTACGCCTTCGAACTCGTCGGCACCGGACAGTAGCTACTCCTCTCCGCCCACGGGCGATTGCCGGGCCGCCCGCCCGGTCAACTTCGAGACCAGCCACACGATGAGGAGGAACGGCAGGAGCGGGACGAGCAGGACGACCAGGCCGAGGAAGTAGACGATTCCAATGGTCGTCATCTCCGTATCGGGCCTGCCGCGGTAGTACGGCGTCACGGTTCGGATGGTTTTCTTGACGGCTCCGGGCTCTTCGTCGCTCATGGTTCGTCTCTGTGACCGCAGCGAAGATAAGAGTTCGCCGGGACGTGAGCTTTTAACGCCTGGCCGTCGAACTGCCTGGGGGGAGTTACCATGGCAAGACGAGGAAATCCGTTCGACGAACTCGAAGAGATGTTCGACCGAATGAGCCGGCAGTTCGAGAGCGTCGGCCAGCAGTTCGAGGAGTCCACCGGGAGCCTCGGCTGGCAGGGCGGGACGCAAATGTCGCTCGACGTGGCCGACAGGGGCGAGGAGTTCGTCGTCACCGTCGACCTGCCGGGCTTCGAGAAAGAGGACATCGACGTCCGCCTCCACGACGACCGACTCAGCATCGACGCCGAGCGAGAGGAGAAGATAGAGGAAGGAAACGGCGAATATCTCCGTCGAGAGCGTAGCCAGCAGTCGGTCAGCCGCTCGGTCTCGCTACCCGAACCGGTCGACGGGGAGAACGTCACCGCGGAGTACAACAACGGCGTCCTGTCGGTGACGCTGCCGAAGATAGACGGGACGGAGGAGTCCAGAGAGATCGACATCGGGTGACCGACGGCGGCCGGTTTTCCGACCACAAACGGCTTGTCCTGCGGGCCAATACTGTCGAGTATGACGCTCGAAACAGGCGACGACGCGCCCGAGGTCGAGGCGACCAACCAGCGCGGCGAGACGGTGTCGGTCTCGTTCGAGGCTCCGACCGTGCTCTACTTCTATCCGCGCGACGACACGCCTGGCTGTACCGTCGAGGCGAAACAGTTCAACGAGGAGATGACGTCGTACCGCGACGCCGGCGTGGCGGTGTACGGCGTCTCGACCGACGACGTGGAGAGCCACGAGGCGTTCGCCGACAAGTACGACCTCGACTTCGACCTGCTCGCTGACCCCGACGGCGAGATAGCCGACGCGTTCGGAGTCGACCTCGACGGGAACGCCGCCCCGCGGACCACGTTCGTCCTCGACGAGGGCGAGGTGAAGGCGACGTACCGCGGCGTCGACCCGGACGGCCACGCGCGCGAGGTCCTGCAGGACGTACTCGACGAGAACCTGGCGACGCTGAACTGACGGCGTTTTCGCCAGACACCTGTCCGGACGAAAGCATATATACGCCGGTCGCGTCACGGGTCACATGAACTGGGAGTTTCTCGCCCGGTACGGTGGCCTGTACACGCTGCTCGGCGGCGGAACGGTCGCGGTCGCGTACGTCCTTCCGTCACCGTATCACGCGTACGGCCTCCTCGGTGCCATCGCCGTCGGCGCGCTCCTCATCGGCAAGGCCGCCGTCGACAGCGGCGGCGGCGGCCCGACGACCGGCGGCGATGTCGTCGGGTCTTCTGCCGGCCTCGAAGCCCGAGGGAACGAGACGTTCGCGGCGCGCGACAGCAGACCCGCGGACGCAGACCAACTGTTCTACGCCGTCGGACTGGTCGCGTTCGGTCTCGCCGCGCTGGTGTCGATTCTGTGACTCCGGGGCGCTCGTCGGGTCTCCGAGCGTCAGTCGACCGCCGTCCTCCGTGGAGAGTCCGCATCGAAGCTCGCGCACCTCCGTCCAGTGACGATAGCTGCTCGGGGCACAGACTCCGTGAATCGTCGCGGAAGGATTTTGTTGGTGCGACCGAGTGGTGGCCCTATGAGTTTCGAGCCGGGTCCGCTCACCGAGGTCCTCGCTGTCGTCGAGGAGACGGGGGCGACGGGCGAGCCCGTCACAGCGGGCGAGCTCGCGGCGGAACTGGGCTGTTCTCGCGCGGCCGCTGCCGACGCGCTCGACGAACTGGCAGCGCGGGGTGACGTAGGGAGCAAGCGAGTCGACGGGACTCGCGTGTGGTGGCGCCAGACCGGCCCGAAGACGTCCGGCGAGACGCAGTTCAAGTCGCTGGTCGAAGCGGTCGAGGAGTACGCCATCTACCTGCTGGACCCCGACGGACGCGTCGCCACGTGGAACGAGGGAGCGAAGCGAATCGAAGGGTACGACGCAGCGGAGATAGTGGGCGAACACTTCTCCACGTTCTACACCGACGAGGACGTCGAGGCAGGCGTTCCGGAGCGGACCCTCGCGGCCGCCACCGAGGGGAACGTCGTGGAGGAGAAGGGCTGGCAGGTTCGAAGCGACGGCTCACGGTTCTGGGCGAGCGTCACCATCACTGCGCTCTACGACGACGACGAGGGGTCGCTATACGGGTACGCGAAGGTCACGCAGGACCTGACCGACCGACGCGAGCAGGAGCGCGAACTCCACCGCGAGCGCGACCTCCTCCAGCAGGTGCTGGACACGAGCCCCGTCGGAATCGCCGTTCTCGCGCCGGACGGAACGATAGAGCGGGCGAACCCCCGGGCCGAGACGATACTCGATATCACGGGTGGGGGAGACGGGAGCCAGTCCGCGGAGTGGTCGGTGTACGACGCCGACGGAGAGCCGCTCCCCCCGGACGAGCGACCCTTCGCTCGCGCCGTCGAATCGAGCACGGCGATATACAACGAGGAGGTACAGATAGAGTTCTCCGACGGGGACAGACGCTGGCTCTCGGTGAGCGTCGCTCCCATCGTGGACGACGACGGGACCGTCGAGCGAATGGTCGCGGCCGGCGAGGACATCACCGCGCTCAAGACGCAGGCGCGGCGACTCGAACGACAGCGCGACGAGCTACGGGCCGAACTCGGCGACGTGTTCGAGCGAATCGACGACGCCTTCTTCGCGCTCGACGAGCGGTGGCGGTTCACGTACGCGAACGAACAGGCGGCGGCGGTGTTCGACGGTACGCCCGAGACCCTGGTGGGAGAGCTAGTCTGGGAGCGACATCCCGACGTCGTCTCCACGGAGTTCCGCGAGCAGTTCGAACGAGCGATGGATACCCAGGAGCCGCTGGAGTTCGAAGCGTACTATCCGCCGGTCGGTTCGTGGCTCGAGGTCAACGTCTACCCCTCGGCGTCCGGTCTCTCCGTCTACTTCGACGATATCTCGAAGCGAAAGCGACGCGAGTTCGAACTCGAACGGTACGAACTCCTCTTCGAGACCATCGAGGACGGCGTCTACACCGTCGACGAGGAAGGACGGTTCACGCTCGTGAACCGCGCGTACGCGGAGATGACGGGATATGACCGCGAGGAGTTGATCGGCGCGCATGTCTCGCTCGTCGTCGACGACGAAGCCGCGGAGCGCGGACTGGCGATATACGACGAACTGCTGTCGGGCGACAGCGATACCGTCACCGACGAGGCGGAACTGCGGACGAAGAGCGGTGATTCGGTGCCCACGGAGGCGACGTTCGCCCTGCTCCCGACCGAGTCGGGGCACGAGCGAATCGGCGTCGTCCGCGACGTGACGGAACGCAAGGAGCGCGAGCGAGCGCTCGAGGAGTCCGAACGGCGCTACCGCACGCTCGCCGAGCACTTCCCGAACGGCACGGTCGTCCTCTACGACCACGACCTGCGGTACACCCTGGTGGAGGGGACGCTCCCCGACGAACTCGACGTCGACCCCGACGAACTCGTCGGGAGCCACGTCCGCGACGTCCACCCCCCGGAGGTGCGAGATGCGTTCGAGCGTCACTACCGTACCGCCATCGAAGGTGAACAGAGCCGTTTCGAAGTCGATTACGGCGACCACGTCCTTCGCATCCGGGCGATTCCGGTTCGAGACGACGACGGGCAGGTGTTCGCCGGAATGGGGATGTCCCAGGACGTCACCGAACAGGTCGAACAGCGGCGGGCGCTCGAGAAGTCCGAACAGCGCTACCGCACGCTCGCCGAGCACTTCCCGGACGGCGCGGTCGGCCTCTACGACCACGACCTACGGTACACGCTCGTCGAGGGCGCTATCTGGGACGAACTCGACGTCTCGGCCGACGACCTGGAAGGAGAGACCGTCCAGGACATATTCTCCGGAGAGACGGCCGACCACCTCGAAGCGCTCTTCCGCACCGCACTCGACGGCGAGACGGACTTCGCCGAGGTCGAGTTCGCCGGCCGCATCTTCGAGACGTGGGCGACACCCGTACGCGACGCCGACGGTGAGATACTCGCTGGTCTGAGCTTCTCGCAGGACGTCACCGACCGCAAGCAGCGCGAGCGGAAACTGGAGCAGTTCGCGAGCGTCGTCTCCCACGACCTCCGGAACCCGCTGTCTATCGCCCAGATGTACCTGACGATGGCGAGGGAGGAGGGCGACCCGGACGACTTCGACGAAGTCGAGCGCGCACACGACCGGATGGAGACCATCATCCAGACCCTGTTGGCGATGGCCCGGGACGGACAGACCATCGGCGAACCGGCGCCGGTCGCGCTGTCGTCCGTCGTCGAGAGCGCATGGGGGAACGTGGAAACGAGCGACGTGACCCTCGTCCTCGACGTCGCGGACCGGACGCTGTCGGCCGACGGGAACCGACTCCAGACGGTGTTCGAGAACCTGTTCCGCAACGCGGTCGAGCACGGCGACGAGGACGTGGAAATCCGCGTCGGCGTCGTCGACGACGGGTTCTACGTCGAAGACGACGGGCCGGGAATCCCGCCGAACGAACGGCGGGAAGTGTTCGAGTACGGCAACTCCTCCTCCGGCGGGACGGGGTTCGGTCTCGCTATCGTTCGAGAGGTCGTCGAGGCGCACGGCTGGGACGTCACCGTGACCGACGCGACCGGCGGCGGCGCGCGGTTCGAGGTCAGGGGCGTCGAAATCGCTACCGGCGGGGAGTAGTCAGGCGAGCGTCTCGACTATCGCCGCGCCTTCGACGTACGGGAGGTCGTGTCGCTCGGCGTACGTCCGGGCGTCGGCGGGCGAGAGCGCGCCGCCCGTCTCGTCGTCCAGCATCTCGCAGACGACGACGGCGGGTTCGCGGTCCGCGGCGTCGGCAAGCGCGATTCCGAGTTCTGTGTGGCCCCGGCGCTCGTCGAGCAGGTTCGGGGCGGCGCGCAGCAGGTGGACGTGTCCTGGCGCGCGGAACCGCTCGGAGAAGTCGGTGCCGTCGGGGTTCGTGGCGGCGCTGGCGAGTTCCCTGATGGTCAATGCGCGGTCTTCGTCGGTGACGCCGGTGTACGTGTCGCGGTGGTTGACCGTCAGCGAGAACGACGACCGCTCGTCGTAGCCGAGTTCGTGCGCCTCGCTCGCGGGGTGGTCGAGTATCTCGTCCATGTACGCCAGCCCGAACGCCTCGGCGACGTCGGCGGTGAGCGCGACGCAGACGAGGCCGCCGGCGTCGTTGCGCAGGTGTGCGACGGCGTCGGCAGTGACGGCGCTCGCGGGATAGACGAGGTCCGTCTCGCCCTCGCGGTCGGCCGCGTCGTGGACGAGCACGGGCGAACCGTCGCGGAACGCTTCGACGGCGCGCTCGACGCTGCCGGCGGCGGTCTGGCTCATGGTGCCTCCTCGACGTGGACGGTGAGGTGGTCGCCGTCCGCGAGGTCCATCGTCTCGCGGAGCTTCACGGGGGCGATGAGTTCGAGCTGGTCCTCGTCGTGGTGGGTCCGCTCGGGCGTAATGACGTGCGCCTCGTCGTACGTCTCGCCCTCCGCGGTCTCCACCGATGCGGGGTAACAGACCGCCGGACCGTAGGTGCGGTCGCCGTCCTCCCAGCCGTCGATGGGGACCGGGTCGAGCGACTCCATCGCCGACCGGGCGCGGATGCTCTCGTCGGTGAGTTCGACGTTCAGCGTGCCGGGGAACGGCTCGTAGCCCAGTCGGTCGACGAACTGCTCGTTGTAGCCCGGCAGCGAGATGTAGTGGCGGCCCTCGCCCATCCCGCCCGTGACCGTCCCCGTGAGGTCGACGCCGGCCACGTTCTCGAAGATGCGCCGGTAGTCCTCGTACTCCCGCTTGAGTTCCCACTCGCCGTCGTCGGTGATGGACACCCACTGACCATTGCTGACGATCTCGCGGGTGACCAGGCCCGCTTCGTCGAGGCGCTGGAGGCGACGCGAGGCCGTCTGGTTGGAGGCGTCGAGTCGGTCGGCGAGGTCGGCACACGAGACCTTCACCTCGCTGTCGAGCGCACCGTCGAGCGCGAGAAGCTTCAGGGCCGCGAGTTCGTCGTACCCCACCACGAGCGATTGGGCTGGCATACCCGACACTCGGGCCGGGAGTCGTTTAAGCGTACCGGAAACGTGATGCGTAACGGAAACGTGATGCGAGCGGGCGCGGCAGGAGCAGTTCGGAAAGGAGTAGCGGAGCCTGCCATCTAAGCCTATTGGTTCGCGGAACGGTCCCCCGCGGTAGCCCCAGAGCTTTCCCCGTCGAACGCGACGGGAGCGCATGGAGAAGGTGAACCTCGACGACGGTTTCGACTCGTTCGACGAACGCTGGTCGCCGCACGTCGCGGCCGAACTGAACGGTCAGGCCGTCAAGCTCGCCAAGCTGGACGGGGAGTTCGTCTGGCACCACCACGACGACGCGGACGAACTGTTCCTCGTGCGGAGCGGGAGGCTCCGCATCGAGTTCCGCGAGGCGGAGGACGTCGTCCTGGACGACGGGGAACTCCTCGTCGTCCCCGCCGGCGTCGAGCATCGTCCGGTCGCGGAGACGGAGACGGAAGTGCTCCTGTTCGAGCCGACCGAGACGACGAACACCGGCAACGTCGAGAGCGAACGAACCGAGTCGGACCTCGAACGGCTGTGAGAATCAGTCCCCGGTGACGGGGTCGCGCCCCCAGAACTCGCTGTCCTTCTGCAGTTTCGGCACCCACGTGTCCTCCGTCGTCGAGAGCAGTGCCACCCGGGAGGCCGGCACCTGCTTCAGCACGTCGTGGTCGGGCATGTGTCGCTGCACGTCCTCGGCGAACGCGACGACGTCCTCGTGGTCAAGCATGGCGTCGCGGTCCAGGCGGTCCTGGGAGTGGCCGACGTGCATGTACGCCTTCAGTTCGACGAAGTCGGGGTCGGCGCGCTCGTAGAAGCCGGCATACCAGTCGGGGTCGTGGACGTTCTCGCCGCCGACGAGCGTGGTCCGGAGGACGGTCCGCGTCTCCTCCTTCTCCGCGAGCACGTCCATCGTGTCCACGAGCTTCTCCCAGGCGTCGTCGTCGACGGCGCGGACGGTGCGGTCGAAGGTGGCGCGGTCGGCGGCGTCGACGCTGACGTACAGCTGGGTGGGGTCGCACTCGGCGAGCACGTCGGGCTTCGTCCCGTTGCTCACGAGGAAGGTGGTGATGTCGCGGTCGTGGAACGCCTCGATGAGCTCCGGCAGATACGGGTAGAGCGTCGGTTCGCCGTCCAGCGAGATGGCGACGTGGCGCGGCTCCATCGACTCCTCGAACACCTCGCGGGGCACCTCGTCGTTGCCGCCGAACCCCGACAGCAGCTTGCGCTGGAGCCGGATGCTGGCGTCGACGACCGCCCCGGGGTCGTCCCACTCGACGTCCCCGAGTTCGTAGGCGTGGCCCTGGTGGTCCCGCCAGCAGAACACGCAGCGCTCGTTGCACTTCACCACCGGCGTCATCTGGATGCAGCGATGTGACTGAATTCCGTAAAATATATTTTTGTAACACTTTCCTTCGCCGCGAAGCGCGTTCGCCGTCCAGCCGCAGGTCTGAGCAGCGGTATGATTCTCGCTGTGGTAGCTTGGACTATCTACCTGTTTGGGGCCATCCGATTCACTCATTGGAGAACGAATGACTGCCAAGGGTAAAACGTTCTTTCCTCTCTGGCCATCTCCTACAGGTATCTCTCAGGGATAAATCGCGTGACTAACGCGATACGTTATGGACCAAGTGTTTTCGAGGCAGTTTGCAACGAATCGGTCTATCCGTCGTCTGGTTCCTCACAGGTGCGCGCCCGATCTATTGTGAGCGCCCCGCCCGCCAGGGCGCAGAAAAAAGACCCACGAGAGGCGTTTCATAATCGGTTTCGCGTGTGCAGAGATCACTACTACGGGTCTAAGCGAGAATGCATCATCCCCTGGCAGTTCATAATCGGCCTCAATCCCCGCAAGGAGAATTACAATACGCAGATTGTGGGTCAACTAGGACGAAAAAATACGGGTGTCGAGAACGGACGCGTCTGCTCGGCTACGTCGACGTGGGGCTGATGCTCCGCCGTCTGAGAATCTGGTTCCGAGGAGTACGAGGAGTTCGAGAATCCAATCAGAGACAAAATCGACAGACGGCAACCGATTATGAAAATATACACCGCCGAAACAGGGAATTTCGACGCCGTTTCCGACATCGGTATTTGCCCCGAGACGCGCTATTTTCGAGCCTTCAGCCCCAATCCGAGCAAACAGCGCACTCTCCGTCTCCCGACCTAGTTCCCTTCCATGGGTTACTCCGTAGCCTTCTTGCGGGGACCGAGGCCGATTATGAACCGGGTTCGCTCCTTGGAAACCGCTGATACGCCTCGTAATCCGTTCTCTCGTGCTATCTCCAATTATGAAAAGCGAGGCTGTTCCGAACCTCTCGCTTTCCCTCTCACCCCGTGGCATTTGCCTCGACAGCATGCAAAACGTTCTTTCCTCCCGGCCGAGAATCCGCGCTCCGCGGCGTCCGCCCGGGCAATCCCGACGACCCCCGCCAGCGGACCGGCATGAATCGGTCGGCGTCCGAATCGACCTCTTCCCACGAAATCCTTTAGGGGTGGACGGTCCTGTCTCGGCCATGGATTTCGACGCCGACCAGCTCGAGGGGCGACTGATGAGCCACGGCGTGTACGTCACGTCGCTCGACGCCGACGGGGAACGAATCGCGGTCGAGTACGAGTCAATCACAGCCGGGCAGGCGGACGCGGTTCCGCACCGGGAGGTCGGTCGGGTCATCAACGTGGTTCGGGACCTGACCGAGACGCCGCGGAGCGTTCGCGGGTCGGTGACCGACCTCGACGGCGAGCCGGTGGGTCGCTGGCACGCGGAGGCCGAGTGGCTCCGGGCACTCGAAGACGGCGAGCTTTCGCAGGTCGAGTTCTCCCAGCGGGTCGTCGAGACGATAGCAGAGTCGTGAGGGGTTCGACGGGTCCGCCTCCGGTCGTCTCCCCGCGGCGGTCTCGCGCCGCGACGCCGCGGGAGCGCGTCGTTCAGAAACCCCTTTACCGACCCACCCGGAAAGAGTCGGTATGTTCCTGACCTTCAGGGAGGAAGTCGAGGACGCCATGGACGGCGCGCTCGACGCGCTCGGCCTCCCGACCGACGACCTCGGAATCGAGACGCCCCCGGAGGGCGTGGACGCCGTACTCGCCTCCAGCGCGGCGTTCCGACTCGCCGGAGAGGTCGGCGCGCCCCCGCCGGAGGTGGCGGGCGACCTGGCGGACGAGATCGACGCCGACGAGTTCGAGTACGTGTCGGCGGCGCTCGCCCAGGGGCCGTACGTCAACTTCCTGCCGAGCGACGCCTACTACGAGGGCACCGTCGAGCAGGCCCAGGACGAGGAGTACGGCCGCCTCGAACCCACGGGCGAGGAGGTCGTCGTCGAGCACACGAGCGCCAACCCGACGGGACCGGTCCACGTCGGCCGGGCGCGCAATCCCATCGTCGGCGACGCGGTGGCGCGGGTGCTCGACTTCGCGGGCCACGACGTCGACCGCCACTACTACGTCAACGACGCCGGCCGCCAGATGGCGGTATTCACGTGGGCCTACGAGATGTTCGACGAGGAGGACCTCCCCGCCCCCGAGCGCGAGAAGGCCGACTACGACCTGGTGCGCTACTACCGCAAGGGCAACGAGTTCCTCGAAGAAGGCGACCCCGAAGCGGTCGAGGAGGCCGAGACCGAGATCCGGGCCATCATGCAGGGCCTCGAAGACGGCGACGAGGAGGCCTACGAACGGGTCCAGACTGTCGTCGACGCCGTGCTGGGCGGGATGCGCGAGACCCTCGACCGCCTGCCCGCGGAGTTCGACGAGTTCGTCAAGGAGACGAGGTTCATGCGCGACGGCTCGACCGACGACGTGGTCGACCGGCTAAAGGAACTCGACCAGGCGGTCTACGAGGAGGAGGCCTGGCAACTCGAACTCGACGAATTCGGCATCGAAAAGAACCTCGTGTTCCTCCGGTCGGACGGCACCAGCCTCTACCCGACCCGGGACCTCGCCCATCACGAGTGGAAGTTCGACGAGTACGACCGCGCGGTGACGGTGTTGGGCGAGGACCACAAGCTCCAGGCCGAGCAGATGAACGCAACGCTCGAACTGCTCGGCAACGACACCGACCAACTCCGGCAGGTGCTGTACTCCTACGTCAACCTCCCCGAGGGCAAGATGTCGACCCGTGCCGGCACCGGCGTCGACCTGGACGACCTGCTCGACGAGGCCATTGACCGCGCCCGCCAGGAGGTCGAAGATCGACTCGACGACCGCATCCGCGACGACGACCTCTCGGAGGCCGACGTCGACCGCATCGCACGGCAGGTCGGCATCGGCGCGGTCCGCTACGACATCGTCTCCAAGCAACCGACCAAGGCAATCACGTTCGAGTGGGACCGCGCGCTCGACTTCGAGGCCCAGAGCGCACCGTACGTCCAGTACGTCCACGCGCGCTGCTGCGGTATTACCGTGGAAGCCGGCGGCGAGAGCGCGATTCCCGGCGCCATCGACGCCTCGCTGCTGGAGGCGGACGAGGAGCGCGAACTGCTGGAGGTCATCGCACGCTTCCCGGCCGTCGTCGAGTCCGCCGCGGACGACCTCGAACCGCACACGGTCGCCACCTACACCCGCGAGTTCGCGGAGACGTTCAACACCTTCTACCGGGAGTGTCCCGTGCTCGCCGACGACGTGGACGACGACCTGCGCGACGCCCGCCTCGCGCTCGTCGTCGCCGCCAGACACACCGTGGCGAACGCGCTGTACGTCCTCGGCGTCGAAGCGCCCGAGTCGATGTAGAAGTCAGGGCGGCGACGGCGTCGCCACCGGCCGATTCTACCGGACGACGTATCAGTCGCGGAGCGGCGGGTCCTCGAACTCCGCACCGCAGTCCTGACAGACGACGACCGTCCGGTCCCCCTCGCCGAGCGCGACGCGCAGGTCCTCGTGGCCGCACTCGGGACACGCGCCGGGGACGCGCTCGTCCCCGCAGTCCGGGCAGACGAGTTTCGGTTCGTCCCCGCCCGTCTCCAGGCGCACGTCGCCGCGGCCGCACTCGGGACACGCCAGGGGAATCCGCACGTCCTCGCTGTCCCGAGGTGCCCCTATCGCGAGCGCCACGAGGTCGCCGTCCGAGTCGTTCCTGCCCGACTGGAACTCGCCGGGGGCAAACCGTATCGCCTCGCCTTCGCCGACGGTGACCTCGCCGCGCTCGCTCGCGGCCTCGCCGCTCGACCGGTCCGCGTCGCTCCGCCACGCGAGCGTCTCGAAGGTCGCCTCCCCCTCGACGACGTAGAACACCTCCTCCTGGTCCACGTGGGCGTGGACCCCACCGGGAAATCCCTCGCCGGGGGCGAGCCGATAGTGGTTGACCGCGACGTCGGTCGTCCCCAGCGGGTCCGATAGCCCGTGCCGGTCGACGCGGGCGTCGCGTTCCGCATCCTCGGTGGAGACTCGCTCCATGTCCGTCGAGTCGACCAGCAGCCACAAATCGTTTCGGTCCTCGCAACCGCCGGGGACCGCACAGCTCTCGGGGCGCTCCCCGAGTGGACGAACCCGAGACGTTCCGCCGAGAGGACGATTCCGGACCGTTCCACGCGACGGACGCGTTCGGGCCGTTCCGCGTGCTACGCCTCCTTCCGGAAGACGAGACAGTAACTGTGGTCGTAGCCGTACCCGAACGCTCCCTCGCGGTCCGGGCTCCCCTCGCCCTCCCACGTCACCACGATTTCGCCGTCGAAGTGGAGGACCTCCGAGACGGCGTCCGCCACGTCCCACGCCAGCGGCGTCACGTCGCCGTCGTACTTCACGTTCACCACGTTGACGAGGACGGACGCGCCGGGGGACAGGACCGACCCGAGTTCGGAGAATGCCCGCCTCACGTCGTCGAGATACGACTCGTAGTCGCTCTCGCTGTCGTAGTTCTCGAAGGGGTTGGTCTCCATCCCGCACACCATGAACGGCGGGGAGGTGAGACAGCAGTCGACCGTCGGCAGGTCGTACGCCGACAGCTCCAGGGCGTCCCCGTGGACGACGTTGTCGGGGTGGTCGACGCGGTCGCGGACGTACTCCGCGCGGTCGGCCTCGTACTCGACGCCGTAGGGGACGCGACCCATCGACTCCGCGACCGCCAGCGTGGTTCCGAATCCGGCGAAGGGGTCCAGGACGGCGTCGCCCCGGTCGGTGAACTCCCCGAGGAAGTGCTCGACGAACGACTCCGGCATGACGACGTCGGCGTCGAGCGTCGGCGGGAGGTCGTGCTTCCTCTCGTGCCGCAACGTCGTGAACGTCCGCATGGCCAGCGTATCATCCATCGAACCCATAAGCGGTTCGCTCGCGGGGCCGGAGCAGTCTCCTCCGACGGGCGCGTAGGGGTCAGGGATGACTGACCGTCCCGGCCCAGACGACGCCGACGCGAACCGCCCCGACGCGAGCGAACCGGACGCCGAACGGACCAGACCGGAGACCGAATCGAGTTACGGCATCCCGGCAAGCGGGGAGAGGATGCTGCCGTGGGCGTTCGTGGCCGAACGGATGGCGAGCGACCGCACCTACTGGGTGTCGACGACGCTCCCGGACGGTCGCCCGCACGCCCGTCCCGTGTGGGGCGTCTGGGTCGACGGCCGGTTTCACTGCGGCGGCGGCGAGCGCACGCGCTGGGTCCGGAACCTCGCCGCGAACCCCGCTATCGTCGTCCACCGCGAGAGCGGCGACGAGGTGGTCATCGTCGAGGGGGAAGCGGAGGAACTCGCCGACGAGGAGCGCCTCGCGCGCGTCGACGCGGCCTACGAGGAGAAGTACGGTACGCCGCACGGGACGCCCGCGTTCGCGGTCCACCCCGACACGGTCCTGGCGTGGAGCGACTACCCGGCGGACGCGACCAAGTGGGAGTTCGGGAGCGACTGGTGACGGCGGATTGGTCGCGAGTCAGTCCGTCGACGCCCACTCCCAGTTCTCGTCGACCACCGCCGGGTCGTGGAGGTGGCAGGCCGCGGGGTGGCCAACGCCGGTCGCCCGTTCCGCGGGGTCGCGGCGTTCGCAGACCGACTCGAACTCGCTCCGGAGGCGCTCGTCGGCGGCCTCGACGTCGCCGCGGACGACGTCGTCGAGCGCGGCCGACAGCACGCGGTCGGCGGCGTCGTCCCCGAGCGACTCGGGCAGGCCGTACTCCTCGCGGAGCGCCGTCCTGACGCCCGACTCGTCGACGTCCTCGGGGTCGTCGGCGACGCCCTCGGCGACCGCGAGTTCCCGGAGCGACGCGCGGTCGACGTCGCGGTCCGCGACCGCCATCCGGAGGTCCATCACCGCGCGCCAGTCGTCCTGGTCGAGGTCGTAGCCCTCGGGCTGGACGACCTTCGGGCAGCGCGGATGGAACCGACAGCCGGACGGCGGGCTGGCGGCGTCCGGCACGTCGCCGGTCAGGGTGACCTCCCGGTCGGGGGCGTCGGGGTCCGGCGTCGGGACGGCGGCGACCAGCGCCTGGGTGTACGGATGCTGGGGGTTGGCGAACACCGCCTCGGTGGGACCGCGTTCGACGATTTCGCCGAGATACATCACGCAGATGTGGTCGCAGATCTGCCGGACGACGCCCATGTCGTGGCTGATGAGCAGCAGGGAGAGGTCGAACTCCGCCTGGAGGTCGTCGAGGAGCGCCAGAATCTCGGCCTGCACCGAGACGTCCAGCGCGGAGACGGGTTCGTCTGCGACGACGAGGTCGGGATTGAGGACGAGCGCCCGGGCGAGGGCGGCGCGCTGTTTCTGCCCCCCGGAGAGTTCGTGGGGGTAACGGTCGAACTCGTCCGCCGAGAGGCCGACGCGCTCCAACAGGTCCTCGGCGATGGCGCGCCGACGGTCGGCGTCGGACATGCCGTGGACGAGCAGCGGTTCGGTGACCGACTCGCCGATGGACATCCGCGGGTCGAAGCTCGCGGTCGGGTCCTGAAACACCATCTGGGCGCGCCGCCGGAATGCCTTGCGCTCGGCGCGGTCGTACGCGCCGACGTCGTCGCCGTCGAACGTGACCGTGCCGTCGGTCGGCTCTTCGAGGTGAAGTAGCGACGTGGCGGCCGTGGACTTCCCGCTGCCGGACTCCCCGATGAGGCCGACCGTCTCGCCCGGGTACACCTCAAAGTCGACCCCGTCGACGGCGCGCACCTGGCCGACCTCGCGCCGGAGGGGGCCCTCGGTCACCGGGTAGTGTTTCTTCAGTCCGTCGACCGAGAGGAGCGCGTCGCTCCGCGTCTCCGACGGTCGCTGGCGTCGCTCCGTCATCGGTCACCTCCCCGCGTCGAGGTGGTCTCGCCGAGCACGACCGACTCGTCGCGGTCCGGGCGGTAGTAGACGCAGGACGCCTGTTGTGTCCCGCCGACCGTCCGGAGGGGTGGCTGGCCGTCGCGGCGACACTCGTCGGTCGCGTGCGGACACCGCGGGTGGAACCGACAGCCGGACGGCGGGTCGACGGGGTCGGCCAGCGACCCGCCGATGGGTTGCAGGTCGCGGCCCTGTCCCGGCAGGCAGTCCAGCAGCGCCCGGGTGTAGGGGTGGCTCGGGCGGTCGAACACCTCGTGAACGTCGCCCCGCTCCATCACCTTGCCGCCGTACATGACGACGACGCGGTCGGCTATCTCCGCGACGACGCCGAGGTCGTGCGTGACGAAGAGGACCGCCATGTCGCGTTCCGCCTGGAGGTCGGCGAGGAGGTCGAGAATCTGGGCCTCGATGGTCACGTCCAGCGCGGTCGTCGGTTCGTCCGCGACGAGCAGGTCCGGGTCCGAGGCGAGCGCCATGGCGATGACGGCGCGCTGGCGCATCCCGCCCGAGAACTGGTGGGGGTAGTCGTCGACCCGGGTCGGCGCTTTCGGAATGCCGACGCGTTCCAGCAGGTCGACGGCGCGCCGGCGGGCCGCCGCGTCGCCGACGTCCCGGTGGAACTGGACGGCCTCGACCAGTTGCTCGCCGACGGTGTAGACGAGGTCGAGCGCGCTCTGCGGGTTCTGGAAGACGTGCGCGATGCGGTTACCCCGCACCACCCGGAGTTGCTCCTCCGAGCGCTCGGTGAGGTCCTCGCCGTCGAAGACGATGCGACCGCCGGTTATCTCGCCCGGCGGCATCGGGACGAGCTTCGTCACCGACTCGCAGGTCACCGTCTTGCCGGACCCCGACTCGCCGACGAGACACACCGTCTCGCCGCGGTCCACCTCGAAGCTCACGCCGTCGACGGCTCTGACCGTGCCGTCGCGGGTGTCGAACCGCGTGTGCAGGTCCTCGACCGAGAGCAGGGGGTCGGCCATCAGTCGTTCACCCCCTCGACCCTCGGGTCGAGCACGTCGCGGAGCGCGTCTCCGAGGACGTTGAACGAGACGGTCGTGAGCACCAGGACGAGAACGGTCGCGCCTGACTGCCACCAGAGCCACGTCGGGAAGTAGTCGTTGAACATAGCTGTTTGAATCACGTATCCCCACGACCGGTACGCCGTGAGGGGGCCGAGTTTGAGGAACGACAGCGTCGTTTCGACGATGATGAGCGTCGGCACCTGGAGCGTCACCGCGGTCAACACCGTACTCGAGACGTTCGGGATGATGTGGCGGCGGACGATGGCCAGCCGACTACAGCCTGCGTTCCGGGCGGCCTGCACGAACTGGGCGTCGCGCTTCTGGAGCGCCTCGCTACGTACCAGCCGCGCGACGCCGCCCCAGTTCAGCAGGCCGAAGATGAGGATCATCAGCGCCAGTTCGACGTGGTACATCGTCCGCGCGACCAGGTAGACGAAGAACGGCGGAATCGCCTGCTGGACGTCGACGTACCGCATCAGCGCCTCGTCGACGCGACCGCCGAAGTAGGCCGCGACGGTGCCGACTATCGTCGCCAGCGGCACCACCAGCATCGACGTTATCAGCGCTATTTGGAGCGCGACGCGGCTCCCGCGCAGGATGAGCAGGGCGACGTCCCGTCCGGCGCCGGTCGTCCCGAGCGGATGGAGCCACGTTCCGTGGCACACGTCGTTCGTCACCGCTCCGACGCAGTTCGACGTCGCGAACGCCGAAGTGGTGAATCCGACCGGCGGTTGCAGCGAGGACATACCGCCGTAGGCCCCGTCGCGTGCGAGCATGTACTCCTCGACGGGAGGAGCGATCACCGGCCCGAACAGTCCTGCGAGGAAGAACAGGCAGACGTACACGAAGCTCGCCGTCGCGAGCCGGTCCGTCCGGAGTTGTCGCCAGTAGTAGCGCGTCATCCGGGGGTTCTGCGCGAGCGGAACCACGACGTAGAACGCGAAGACGACCAGCGCCAGAAGGAACAGCCAGTCGAGCAAGCTCACGTCCCACCACGCGAACGTCGCTCGTCGTTCGGGGAGGACGACGTAGTCGTAGAGGAACGCGACGAGCAGTGCGACGACGGTGCCGACGAACGCCCACGTTCGAGGGGTCGCCAGCCGTCGGTCGTCGTCCAGCGTCTCCCACCGAACGGACTCCGCGACGACGCCGTCGCTAGATGCACCAGCCATCGGTGGAGACACCTGCTTCGGGAGAGGGGAGGGCGGTTCCGCGGGCGTGCCGGGGACACCTCGACATTGTTCTGTAGATATTATAGGACGACTCGTACATTATTCTGTTAAAGTCGTATTTGGGAACAATGTACGACCCATTCTTTATACTGTAGAGATAATTATAGGTACTAAAAACCTGAGGTTGTGTCACGTACCCACGACCCTCTCGCCTACGAGGCGGCCTCTCCCGGAGAGACAGACCACGAGGCGGCCTCTCTCGGAGAGACGAACGTAACTGGCAAAACGTTAATACGTTCCGGTGAGTCGCACGCGACCGTGAAGTGGTATCTCGCCCGCCGGCTGCTCTGGACGGCCGTCGCCGCCTACCTCGTCCTGTCGGGGGCGTTCCTCGCGCTCTGGTTCGCGCCGCCGCCCAGCGCCATGGAATCGGGGTCGGCCATCTCCGTGCCGAACTCCCTGGGGTCGCCCAGCCCGGTCGTGGACTCCTCCGAACCGCTCCGGGAACGATACGTCGCGTTCCTGGTCAAGTACGCGACGCTCGACTTCGACGCGGAGACGACCGAGCAGCTCACCGGTTCGCTGTCGGTGACGCTCGCGTACCTCGTGCCGGCGTTTCTCGCCGCCGTCTTCGGCGGCACGTCGATCGGACTGTACGCGGCGATGAACCCGGAGAAGCCGCTCGGGCGACTGGCGACGCTGACGGCGTACGTCGGCGTCGCCGTGCCGGGCTACTGGCTCGCCAAGTGGGCGAACGTACTCGCGTACGAGTGGTTCGACTGGGAGCGACGGTTCGCGTACGACGGCGGCCTCGCGCCGTGGAGCGCGGAGAACCTGCCGCTGGTCGCGCTTCCGTTCGCCGTCTCGCTCGTCGGGATGCTCGCAGTGCAGGCCCGCTACGCCCGGTCGGAGACGGCCGAACACGTCCACAGCGAGTTCGTCAAGACCCTGCGAGCTAACGGCGCGAACCCCCGGACCATCGGTCGACACGTCCTGAAGAACGCCGCGGTACCGCTGCTCTCGCTGCTGTTCGTCCGGACGCTTACGATGCTGTTCGTCACCGTCGCCGTCGTCGAAGTGGTCTTCGGCATTCCGGGATTCGGTTCCGTCGCGCTGCACGCCGTCCGAAACCGGGAACTCGACCTCGTTCTCGCCGTAACCACGGTTCCGGTGTCGCGCGCGCTGCTGGGGAATCTCGTACAGGACGTCGCCTACACGTTCCTCGACCCCCGGGTCGAACTGGGCGGCCGGTAGCCGGCGACGGCCCTCGGACGGTTAGTCGAGCACGTCGACGGTCGCCTCGGCGGCGTTCGCTTGCACGCTCTCGATGCCCTTCCTCGCGCCCGCCTTCCGGTCGTACCCCTCGCCGCTGTCGGCGATGACGTTGCCGTTGTCGTGAACGAGCCGCCAGCGCCACTCGTCGGCCTTGTCGCGGTACAGTTCGAACGTTGCTTTGCTCATACCCCAACTGACGGTCGCGGTAAACTTGACTCCCCGCGTCTCGACACAATTCTGGACTGTCGTCGACTGGCTCACTACCCCCAGGTCCGCCCGATCGGCGGCCGACGGCGCGCGTTGGCGGAAAGCGAAAGCGGCCACTCGTCGCGCCCGGAGGAAACGAGCCCGCACGTTCATCATCCTCCACGCCGTTAGGGGAGTCTAATGCGTTCGCTCGTCCCCGTCGCGTTCGTCCTCGCGGCCCTCCTGTTCGTCGGCGCGTACGTCGCCGGCTACCCCGTCCCCGGCGAGGCATCCGTCGAGTCGCTCCAGGGAGCGGAGGTCGTCTCGGTGCCGGACGACCGACCCGCGAACGTGAGCGACCCGTCGTCGACGCAGTTCCGTCGGTGGGTCGAATTCTACGTCCACCTGTACGTCAACGAGGAACGACGGGAGCGAGGGAAGACACCGCTGGAGTTCGACGCCGGACTCCGCACCGTCGCCCGCGGGCACAGCGTCGAGATGGCCCGCCAGGACTACTTCGCGCACGTCTCGCCCGACGGCGAGGACCCGGGCGACCGCTACCGGGAGTCGAACTACTTCTGTCTGCAGGGCGCGGGCGAGAACATCGCCTACACGTACTTCGGCCGCCGCGTTCGCATCGAGAACGGTACCGTGGACCGCTATCGGAGCGCGAAGCAACTCGCCCGCGGCGTCGTCACCCAGTGGATGAACTCACCGGGACACCGCAGGAACCTCCTGTCGCCGAACTGGGAACGGGAGGGAATCGGCGTCTACTACGCCGACGACGGCCGTATTTTCGTCACCCAGAACTTCTGCTAAGTGCTCACGAAAAACTAAGTGGCCTGCACTACACATCACGGAACAGAAGTTTACGTCTGGGTTAGAAGATGAGCGAAATCAAACGGAGAGCGTCCGACGAGCCCGAGTCCGAGAAGCCGTCGAGAGACGTCATCTTCCAGGTGCTCGGTAACCAGCGACGTCGGTACGCACTCCACTATCTCAAACACTACGAGAATCCCGCCGAAATCGGACCGCGCGCCACCCGGATAGCGAGCTGGGAGAACGACGTGCCCGCAGCGGACGTGACCTCACAGCAGCGCAAGCGCGTCTACAACACGCTCCAGCAGGCACACCTCCCGAAGCTGAACGAGACGGGGTTCGTCGAGTACGACGCCGCCCACGGCCTCGTCGAACTGACGGACCGCGCGGAGGACCTCGACATCTATCTCGAACTCGTCCCCCAGAACAGCCTCCCGTGGTCGGAGTACTACCTCGTTCTCGGCTGCGTCAGCCTCGCGCTGATGACCGTCGCGTGGCTCGACGCCGGTCCGCTGGCGGCCGTCCCGCCGTTCGGCTGGGGGCTGGCCGCGCTGGTCGCCATCTCCGGCGCGGCCCACCGCTACTACCACCGGAACGTACGCCTCGGACACGCTGAAGCGCCGACAGACGCCGAGTGAACACGGCAAGCGAGTCCGAGTCACCGACGTCGAGGGCGACCCGTCGTTCAGTCCGCAGCGAGCACCGGTCCGGACGCCGACCGCTCCAGCGACACCGGCTCGCCGAACGCCGCGAGCAGTTCCCGATTCGTCTCGACGTGGTCGGTCACCGTCGGAATCCGCACCCGGCCGCCCGCGAGCGCGAGGAAGACGAGCAACTGGTCGGCCGCGTGCTCGTCGACAGTTCCCGGGCCGGCGTGAAACTCGTGGAACGACTCGACCGCCTCCGTCGCCACCGTCTCCGCGGGTTTGCCGCGCTCACCGAGCGCGTCGAATCCCGCGAGAACGCCGTCATAGTCCGCCCGGACGACCAGCGACGACCCGGGAGACCGCGCGTCGACGTACGTCGTCCGGCACTCGGTCACGGCGTGGTCCGCGTCGTCGAGTCGATCGCGGGCCGTCGCCGCCTGACGCTCGGCGACGTCGGCGTCCGCGAGGTCGTCCGACGCTTTCGAGTAGACCCGGAGCCCCGACAGCGAACCGCGGTCGGCGAGCGAAAGCGACGAGAGCGACGAGGGCGCGAGCCACAGCGTCGCCTCGCCGCCGCCCGCGGGGTAGAATCCGGCCCGGGTCGCGTCCACCGCGGCCATCAGTCCGGCACGGCGTACCAGCGGGAGCTTCACCCGGCGGTAGTACGCCATCGGCGGCGACCACTTCACGTCAGTTCCGCCGCTGGCAGTCACGGCCAGCGGTTCGTCGAGGGCCGTCGCCAGCGGAAGCAGCGCGTCGAAGAGCAGCGTCACGCTCCCGGCCGTGCCGACGTCGACCGAGAACCGGTCGCCAGAGAGCGGTCCCGGACGAACAGTCAGCGTCTCGGAACCGACGGCGTCACCCTCGACCGCGGCGTCGCAGGCGCGCGCCACCGCGCGGACGGCGGCGAGGTGCTGCGGGCAGAGTCCGGGATTCGGCCGGTTCGCGCGCACGCCGGTCATCCGGAACGGCTCGCCAGAGAGCGCCGACAGCGAGAGTGCGGTCCGGAGGAGTTGGCCGCCGCCGGTCGAGCCGTCGAGTTCGAGCATCGACGAAACCTTCGTCGCGCGACGACGTGTACGTTGTGCGAGCACCGCCTGCGCGAGGCAGATCGATTCGAATCGACCGACGGGACGGGACGAACCGTCACGCGGTCGGTTCGACGTTCTGGTTCACGTGGAAGAGGTTGGTCGGGTCGTACTCGTTCTTTATCTCGACCAGCCGGTCGTAGTTGTCGCCGTATGCGAGGTTCTCCTCGCCCTCGCGTTCGCTGATGAAGTTCACGTAGACGCCGCCGCTGGCGTACGGTGCCATGGCGTCGAAGAACTCCCGCGCCCACGCGATGCACCGTTCGTCGTCCTCGGGGTCTTCCCACCGGGTGTGGACGTTCATCACGTACTCGGCGTCGCGGTGGGGGTACGCGGTCGCGTCGGCCGGAACGCGCGCCATCGCACCGCCGACCTGTCCGAAGAATATCTCCGACAGCGACGACGGAAGGTCTGCCGCGAACTCGACCGCCGTGTCGATGGCCTCGTCCGAGAGTTCACCGAAGTTGTGTGACTTCCAGTAGTTCCGAGCGCCCTCGGTGAGCAGGGGGTCGAAACTCTGCTGGAACTCCGCGTACCGGTGAGGTGCGACGGCGTCGGCGATGGGGTCGCCGTACTCCCGGACCGGGGCGAGCACCTCCTCGCCCGCCTCGACGTCGCCCGCGTAGAACGCGACCACGATGACTACCCCGACGCCGTGGACGTCTTCCGGGAGGAAGGGAAGCGGCGGGGCCTTGCGGAGGATGACCCAGACGGCCGACTCGTCGGGCGCGTCGGCGTTGAAATCGCGGACGTGACGGATGACGTCCGGGGCGTCGTCGCCCGAGTAGACCACGGGGCCGGCGAGCACCTCGGGCCCGACCTCGTGCAGGTCGAACTCGAAGGCGGTGACGACGCCGAAGTTACCGCTGCCGCCTCGAACGCCCCAGAAGAGGTCCGGGTTCTCCTCCTCGCTCGCGTGACGGAGTTCGCCGTCCGCGGTGACGACGTCGACCGAGCGCAGGTTGTCGACGGTCATCCCGAACTTGCGGGTGAGCCACCCGAACCCCCCGCCGAGCGTGAGTCCGGCCACGCCGGTCGTGGAGTTGATGCCGAGCGGCGTCGCGAGGCCGAACGCCTGGGCCTCGTGGTCGAAGTCGGCGAGGGTCGCGCCCGGTTCGACCCGGGCCGTCCCGGCCGCCGGGTCGACCTGCACCGACGTCATCGGCGAGAGGTCGATCACGAGGCCGTCGTCGCAGACCGCGTTTCCGGCGATGTGGTGTCCGCCGCCCTTGACGGCGACCGCCACGTCGTTCTCCCGGGCGAACTCGACCGCTCGAATCACGTCCGCGACCCCCCGACACGAGGCGACGAGCGCTGGATACCGGTCTATCATGCCGTTCCAGACGGAACGGGCTTCGTCGTACCCCGGGTCGCCGGGCGTAAACAGGTCCCCGCGGAGCCCGTCGCCGAGTTCGTCGACTACGCTCTCGTCTAGAGACGTGACTTCCAGTGCCATGGGAGGATATAGGCGCGACCGGGAGATATAGCTTCGTTAACATATAACGGACCGGACGCCGGGTGCAGTAATGCTCGGCGGGACGAGAATTGACCTCCTCCTCCGCGTAAACGCAGAGGAATCCAATCATCAGATTTCCGCCGAGTGTGGCGTTCGAGGTGCCAACCCCACTCAGAGGGAACCGGCGACACACCGGGGGAACTCTCGTTTCCTCCTTCACTATAGGGCTGTGGCCCGGCCAATGAGGCCCCATCGAATACCATGTCATCGCCGTGCGAACCACCGCTGGTCCGCCACCCCTTGTGGTTCGGGGACGGCCTCTCACGGTATTCGTAGCACGAAGTGCTACGCAGGGCCACACTAAAACGATGACGAACGAAAACACTCCGGCCACCGTCGGCGGGTGTTGCGCCGGGCCTATCGCTTGACCTCCGCCTGAAGACGGAGGTATGCGCTATCGGTCTGTATCAACGACGACGCCGGGAGACCGAAGACCACGGTCGCGGCCGGATTTCGTGCGACGTCAGCGACGGCAGTGGTCGTCCGTCGCCCGCGTCCATCGCCGGCCGAACGCGACGGGCGGGGTCGACGCGCTACTCCAGGTGGACGGCGGGCCGCATCGGCACCGCGTGGCGGGCCTTGTCCGCCGGGTCCGGAACGTCCCCGCCCTCGCGGTACACCTCCACGTCGGCGTCGAACTCGCGCTCCAGGAAGTCGCGGGCGTTCTCGTAGACGGCCACCTCGTCCACCTCGGGCAGCACGTCGACCTCCGCGTCGGGGCGTTCGCGCACGTCCTCGACCAGGTCCTGCACGAGGTCGTTGACCGCGTCGCCCTTCTCGCGCAGTTCCTCCTTCTGCATCACGCTACCCATCACTGCGCCCACGTCGGGACCGGTGTCCACCACCTCCGAGAGCACCGTCCGCTTCCAGTCGGCAGCGACGTAGACGCGGACGGTGTCGGGGTCGGTGTCGGTCACGTCGACGATGTCGCGCACGTCGTCGGTCAGGTGCTCGACCAGACGCTCCTCCAGTTCGGTACGCGCGCTCTCGAACTCGGGGTCCGGTTCGGGCCACTCCGCCTCGGCGATGGGGTCGCCCGTCAGCCGCTCGTGCAGTTCCGTCGCCAGGAACGGGACGAACGGAGCCAGCAGGCGCAGGCGGGCGGACAGCACCTCGCGCAGCGTCCAGCGCGCGCCCGGGCGGTCCAGGTCGGCGCGCTTGCGGTACCACTTCAGGTGCTCCTCGAAGCCGTAGAAGGCGACCTGGCTGGCGGTCCGCGTCTCGAAGCGGTCCATCGCCTCCGTGGCCTCCCGAATCGTGTCCTGCAGCTTCGCCAGCAGCCAGCGGTCGACGTGCTCCAGGTCGGGCTCGCCTGCCTCGCCCTCGATGATGTCGGCGGCGCGGTTCCAGAACCGGTCCAGCTGGTCGCGGGTGCTCTCGACCTGCTCGGAGCGCCAGTCGTAGTCCTGCCACGGCTCGGCGCTGTTCAGCAGGAAGAAGCGGACGGTGTCCGCGCCGTACCGCTGGATGGCCTCCTGGGGCAGGACGACGTGACCCTTCGAGGAGGACATCTTCTCGCCCTCCAGCAGGCCCATCCCCATCACGGTGATGCCCTTCGGCCAGTCCGGCTGCTCGAAGAACTCCGCGTGGTGGAACAGGTAGAAGGTCAGGTGGTTGCTGATGAGGTCGTTGCCCGAACAGCGGTAGTCGACGGGATACCAGTAGTCCCACTCCTCGCGCAGGTCCAGCGCCGTCTCGTCGGGGTCGTCCGTCTCTTCGGGGCCGAAGAACAGCGTGTCGAAGAAGTTCCGGTCCAGTTCCTCGACCGGCACGTCGTCGATGCGGTGGGCGATGGTGTAGTAGGACATGTAGATGGTCGAGTCCGACAGCGGCTCGATGACGAACTCGTCGTCCCAGGGCAGTCGGGTGCCCAGCCCGTAGTTGCGGATGGCCGGCCACTCGTTCAGCCAGTCGATGGTGTGGTCGTACTGCTCGCGCGTGTTCTCCGGGATGGCGTCCAGTTGCGCGACGGCGTCGTGGGCCTTCTGTTTCCACTCCTCGTCGTCGTACCGCAGGAACCAGGTCTCCTGCTTGGCGACCTCCACGTCGCCGCCGCACCGACAGACGACCTCCTCGCTGAACTCCTGCATCGAATCGAACGACCCGCGAGCCTCGAAGTCGGCCTTCAGCTCGTCGCGCACGTCCTCGACGACCTCCCCCGCGTAGTCGCCGTACATCTCCTTCAGCGCCCCGGAGTGGAACTCGCGGTTGTACACCTCCTGGGTGGCGTCCTCCAGCGCGGGGTCGTCCGAGGACTCGATGCCGTGTTCGGAGACGGCGTCCCGCGCGGGGAATTCGCCGTACCCCTCCACGTCGATGATGGCCTTCGGCTCGATGGCCTCGACAGCCGCGGGGTCGATGCCGTACTGCTCCATCCGGGCGTCGTCATCTTTCGCTTCCCGCAGCGCCACCCAGTCGTCCGGCGAGTGGGCAGGCACGGACATCACGACGCCGGTCGCGTTGTCGGCGTCGACGAACGACGCCGGCAACACCAGCACCTCGTCGCCAGTGACGGGGTTGGTGACGCGCTCGCCGACCAGTCGCTCGCCCGCGAAGTGGTCGTGGACCGTGACGTCGCGCTCCTGCAGTTCCAGCTTCTCGACCGCCGCCTCGGAGACCAGCCAGCGTTCGCCGTCCACCGTGGCCTCGACGTAGTCCGCGTCGGGGTCGATGTACGCGTTCGTGACGCCGTGGACCGTCTCGGGCCGCAGCGTCGCCATCGGGACCGTCACGTCGCGCTCGTCGCCGTCGTCGCCCGTCCAGCCGAACTTGACCAGCGTGTACTCCTGGAACTCGGCCTCCTCGCCCTCCAGCAGGTCGTGGGTCGTGACGGGGTTCCGTTCGTTCGTGCAGTACTTCACCGGATGCAGGCCCTTCTCGAGCAGTTCGCGCTCTTTCAGCGTCTCGTACTGCCAGGTGATGAACTTCGAGTAGCGGTCGTCGTTCGTCGTGAACTGCCGCCGCCAGTCGATGGACAGCCCCAGCGACCGCATGTTCTTCCGGTAGCTCTCCTCGATGAAGTGACGGGCGTACCCCATCGGCGTCTCCATCTCCGCCAGTTCGTCGTCGGAGACGTTGTACGTGTCCTGCAGCACCGATAGCTGGTCCTCCTCGCGGTTCTTCAGGCGCTCGACGGCCCCGACGATGGGGGTTCCCGTGACGTGCCACGCGATGGGGAACAAGACGTTGTCCCCCTGGAGGCGGCGGTAGCGCGCCCACACGTCCGGCACGGTGTAGGTCCGGGCGTGACCGATGTGCATCCCGCCGCTGGGATAGGGATAGGGAACCGTGACGAAGGTCGCCTCCTCGTCGGAGGGGTCCACCTCGTATCGACCCTCCTCAGCCCAACGGGACTGCCACTTCTGTTCGACCTCCCGCGGGTCGTACTCGTCCATACGGTGACTTCTGGGCTTGCACCTAAAAGAACTACCATACTTGACTGGTGCATCTGTCAGAGTGGCGAAAGGGTCGGTCGTCTCGTCGACCGCCGCCGCCGACCGGAGAGAAACTCGTCGACGAGTAATTCTCGACAATCGTACGGGAGCAATCGTCAAAACTGATAACCCTGGCCTCCGATTGAACTGACGTATGAGCTTCGACGAAATGGACGTGGACACGATCTGGATGAACGGCGAGTTCGTCGACTGGGAGGACGCACAGGTCCACGTTCTCACGCACGGACTACACTACGGGAGCGGCGTGTTCGAGGGAGTGCGCTGTTACGAGACCGAGGAGGGGCCGGCCATCTTCCGCTGGGAGGAACACCTCGAACGTCTCTACAACTCCTGCAAGCCGTACGACCTCGACATCGAGTACGAACCCGAGGAGCTGACGGAGGCGACGCTGGAACTCATCGACCGCCAGGACCTCACGTCCTGCTACATCCGACCCATCGTCTACTACGGCTACGACAGCCTCGGCGTCAGTCCGGGCGACTGCCCGACAGACGTGACCATCGCCGCGTGGCCGTGGGGCGCGTACCTCGGCGAGGAGGCCCTGGAGAACGGCGTCGAGGTGATGGTCTCCTCGTGGCGCAAGCACGCCTCCAGCCAGATTCCGACGAACGCCAAGACGACGGGGCTGTACGTCAACAGCATGCTCGCCGGCGAGGAAGCCCGTCGCAACGGCTACGTCGAGGCCATCGTCCTGAACAAGGAGGGCAACGTCGCCGAGGGCCCCGGCGAGAACCTCTTCCTCGTCCGCGACGGCGAGATTCACACGCCCGGCCTCTCCGAGTCCATCCTCGACGGCATCACCCGCGATACCGTCGTCACGCTCGCGGAGGAGATGGGCTACACGGTCCACGACGACGCGACCATCAGTCGCGGCGAACTCAACACCGCCGACGAACTGTTCTTCACGGGCAGCGCCGCCGAGGTCACGCCCATCCGGCAGGTCGACAACGTCGAAATCGGCGACGGCGGTCGCGGCCCCGTCACCGAGGAGATACAGTCGCGCTTCTTCGACCTCGTCAACCGGCGCACCGACGACCACGACGACTGGTTCACGTACGTCTAGCGACCGCCTTTTTGCTGCGTCGGTCGCCCGAAGCGCGACCGCTCCTCGTAGAAATCCGAATCAAAAGACGCGCTCGGGCTACGCCCTCGCTCGCATCTTCGACGGCGTCGCGGTCGGTAGAATTCCGGGAGCAACCGCTGCTGGACGGAGAGAACCGAAGAAAGCTCGCAGAGCTCAGCTCGTGACGACGACTTCGCCTTCCGCCATCTCGGCCTCGCGCGCCTCGCGCTCCTCGTCTTCCTCCTCTTCTTTCTTCGCCTTGATCTTCTTCATCCGGAAGATCTCTTCGCGTTCCTGCTCTTCGAGCTTCTGCTCGATGTAGTCCTGGGCGTCGTGTAGCTCCGGGAGGAGCTTGAACTCCAGGGCGTTGACGCGGCGCTTGGTCGTCTCTATCTCGTCGAGCATCTTCTTCATCGCCGTCTCCACCTCGGCGGCGAGGATGATGCTCTCAAGCAGTTGTTCGTACGCCTCGGCGGCCTCGTCGATGCGGGCGCTCGTGCCCAGCACGCCGTACCCGCGCTCGTCGAGCGACTTCTTCACCTTCGAGGACTCGATCTGCGGGACGACGACGCCCATGATGTTCTTCGACTCGGTCGTGATCTCCGGGTGTTCTTTGAGCGCCGCGGCGGCCCCGCGAACGGCGACGTCGCCCTCCATCGCTCGCGCCATGTTGATCTTCTGCTGGGCGGTCTCGTAATCCTCGTCGAGTCCCGAGCGCACGTCCTGGGCCTGGTCGAGGATGTCCATGAACTCCATGATGAGGCCGTCGCGCTTCTTCTCGAGCGTGTCGTGACCCCGCTCGGAGAGCTCGATGCGGTCCTCGATCTGCATCAAGTTCTTCCGAGTGGGTTTGACGTCCTTGGCCATCTTGGCGGGGTCTTGTGTCTCGAACGGGTTAACCTTTTACAGTCGATTTCGACGGGACCAGATTTTTCGCACGGCGACGCCAACGCTCGACCGACGCAGGCCCACCACGGAACCATGCCTCCCGACGACCGAAACCGACGCAACTCGAATCGCCCCGTTCGCCTCCTGCACTACGCGGACCTCGAGAACGTCTACGACCACCCCGAACGCGTCGGCCGCCTCGCCGGGCGTATCGACGCCCTCCGGGACGACTCGACGCTCGTCGTCGGTGCGGGCGACGACACCGCGCTCGGCACCCTCGCACTGTTCACGGACGCGGGGCGAGCGCAGGCCCGTCCGTTCTTCGAAGCGCTCTCCCCGGACGCCGAGACCTTCGGCAACCACGAGTTCGACCGCGGGGCCGAGCGCGCGCTGGAACTCGCGCGGACGACCCCCCAGGCGTGGCTCTGTGCGAACGTCGCGGACTGGGCCGACGGAGGACGCTCGACGTTCCCCAACGGGGTGTCCCCCTCCGCGACGTTCGACGCCGGCGACCGACGCGTCGGCATCGTCGGCGTCGCCCACCCGAAGACGGCCGAGATGAGCGGCGCGGACCTGCAGTTCACGGACCCGGCGGCGGCGGTGAACCGGGAAGCCGCCCGCCTGCGCGAACGCGGGGCCGACCGCGTCGTCGCGCTCGCGCATCTCGGCGACGACCCGGCGTTCGCCGCCGCCGTCGACGCCGACGCGGTGCTCTGCGGCCACGAGACCGAACGCCGGATTCGCCGCATCGATGGGACGCTCCTCGTCCAGACCGCCGACGGCGAACTCGCCGAGGTGACGCTGGGCGACGACACGGACGTGACGGTTCACGACGTCACCGACGCGCCGCTCGACGAGGACGTGACGGCGACCTACCGGCGACGCCGCGCGGCCGCGGGAGTCGACGCGGTCGTCGCCCGCGTCGACGACCCCATCGAGCGCGCCCCCGACGTTCGCTACGGCGGCGAGTGCCGACTCGGCAACTTCGTCACCGACGCCTACCGCGCGGGGGCGGACGCGGACGTCGGATTCGTCCACTCGGCGTCGCTGCGCGAGGGGCCGCTGCTCGCGGACGACGTGACAGTCGGCGACGTGGTCGGTGTCGCGCCGTTCCCGACGGCCCTGGTTGAACTCGAACTGTCCGGGAGCGACCTCCGGGCCGCCGTCGAGTGGACCGGGGAGCCGTTCGGTCGCGACGACGGCGTCGGCCTCCACGTCTCCGGAGCGTGCGTCCGCCGGGACGAGGACGGCGACCTCCGGGCAGTGCGCGTCGGCGGTGACCCGCTCGACGCCGGGGCGACGTACTCCGTCGCGCTGATGAACTACCTGCCGTCCGTCGAGCAGTTCCCGACGCTGACGGCGGACGACGTCGTCGCGGAGTACGGACCGCAGTACGAACACCTGGTCGCACACGCGCGGGCGGGCGGTCTGGCCGCCGTGGAGTGCGAGGGTCGCATCCGCCGGGAGTAGCAGAACTGGACCAGTTCGCTGACGGTCCGGAACAGACGCCGCTGGTCGGTTCGAGCGTCGTCGCGCCGAAAAAGTGCCGCGAAACGGCGGTCGTCAGTCGGCCGTGGCCTCTTCGACGTCCGCCTCGGCCGTCTCGCCTTCGGGGTAGTACTTGTCGATGAGGTCCTCGTCGACGCGGTTGAGCTCCTCGCGGGGCAGCATGCCCAGGAGGTCCCAGCCGATGTCCAGCGTCTCCTCGATGGAGCGGTTCGTGTCGAAGCCCTGGTCGACGAACTCGTCCTCGAACCGGTCCGCGAAGTCGAGGTACTTGTTGTCACGCTCGGAGAGCGCCTCGCGACCGACGATGTTCACGAGGTCGCGCAGGTCCTCACCCTCCGCGTACGCGGCGTACATCTGGTCGGAGACGTCGCCGTGGTCCTCGCGCGTGAGGCCCTCGCCGATACCGTCGTCCATCAGCCGCGAGAGGCTCGGCAGGACGTTGATCGGCGGGACGACGCCCTGGCTGTTGAGGTCGCGGTCGATGTAGATCTGGCCCTCGGTGATGTATCCCGTCAGGTCCGGGATGGGGTGGGTGTCGTCGTCGCCCGGCATCGTGAGGATGGGAATCTGGGTGACCGACCCGTCGCGGCCCTCGATGCGGCCCGCGCGCTCGTACAGCTGAGCGAGGTCGGTGTACATGTACCCGGGGTAGCCACGGCGACCCGGCACCTCTTCGCGCGCCGCGCCGATCTCGCGCAGGGCCTCGCAGTAGTTGGTCATGTCCGTCAGGATGACCAGCACGTGATAGCCCTTGTCGAACGCGAGGTACTCGGCGGTGGTGAGCGCCAGTCGCGGCGTGACCGTCCGCTCGACGGCGGGGTCGTCCGCGAGGTTCATGAAGACGACCGACCGCTCCAGCGCACCGGTGCGCTCGAAGTCCTCCATGAACTCGTTCGCCTCTTCGGCGGTGATACCCATGGCGCCGAAAACCACTGCGAACTCCGAGCCCTCGTCGTCCTCGCCGGCTTCCTCTTCCTCCGGGACGGTCGCCTGGCGGGCGATCTGGAGCGAGAGCTCGTTGTGCGGCAGGCCGGACCCAGAGAAGATGGGGAGCTTCTGGCCGCGGACCAGCGTGTTCATGCCGTCGATGGCGGACACGCCGGTCTGGATGAACTCCTCGGGGTACTCGCGGGCCGTCGGGTTGATCGCCGCGCCGACGATGTCCTCGCGACGGTCCGGAACGATTTCGGGGCCGCCGTCGATGGGTTGACCGGACCCGTCGAGGACGCGCCCGAGCAGGTCCTCCGTGACGGGCATCTTCATGGTCTCGCCAAGGAACCGAACCGAGGCGTTGCGGTCGATGCCGCCGGTCCCCTCGAACACCTGGATGGAGACGAGACCGTCGCTCGATTCGAGCACCTGGCCGCGTAGCGTGTCGCCCTCCGGCGTCTCTATCTCGACGATTTCGTCGTATCCGATAGGTTCGTCGACCTCGGCGAACACCAGCGGACCGCTGATCTCCGTGATTGTCTGGTACTCTTTCATCGTTAGTACTTCTCCCTGAGCTCTGCTTTGATGTCTTCTTCGAGGTCCGCGACGAACGAGTCGGCCTCGTCGTCCGGCGTCGTCGCGATGCGGTTGAGCCGCGGCGCGGCCTCGATGTCGGTGATCTCCTCGACCGGCACGCCCGCGTCGAGCGCTTCGAACGCCGCGTCGTTGTACGTCTCGATGGCCTTGAGGATGAGGTACGTCTTCTCCGGCGGACAGTTCGTGTCCACGTCGTGCAGCGCGTTCTGCTGGAGGAACGCCTCGCGGATGTAGCGGGCGACCTCCAGGGTGAGCTGCTGGTCCTCCGGCAGGGCGTCCTTGCCGACGAGCTGGACGATCTCCTGGAGTTCGTCCTCCTCGTCGAGCACGTCGACCGCCCACTGGCGCGTCTCGGGCCAGTCCTCGGCGACGTTGTCCTCGAACCACGGGTCGAGCTGGTCTTTGTACAGCGAGTACGACTCGTTCCAGTTGATGGCCGGGAAGTGCCGGCGCTCCGCGAGGTCGGCGTCGAGCGCCCAGAACGTCTTCACGATGCGCAGCGTGTTCTGGGTGACCGGCTCCGAGAAGTCACCGCCCGGCGGGCTGACCGCGCCGACGACGGTGACCGACCCCTCGGTGTCGTTGATGTTGTCGAAGTAGCCGGCGCGCTCGTAGAACTCGCTGAGGCGCGCGGCGAGGTACGCGGGGTACCCCTCCTCGCCGGGCATCTCCTCCAGCCGGGATGAGATTTCGCGCATCGCCTCGGCCCACCGCGAGGTGGAGTCGGCCATCAGCGCCACGTCGTAGCCCATGTCGCGGTAGAACTCCGCGATGGTGATGCCCGTGTACACGCAGGACTCGCGCGCCGCGACCGGCATGTTCGACGTGTTGGCGATGAGGCAGGTGCGGGACATCAGCGGCTTCCCGGTCTTGGGGTCTTCCAGTTCCGGGAAGTCCTCGATGACCTCCGTCATCTCGTTGCCGCGTTCGCCACAGCCGATGTAGACGACGATGTCCGCGTCGGCCCACTTGGCGAGTTGCTGCTGGGTGACCGTCTTCCCGGAGCCGAACGGGCCCGGAATCGCGGCCGTCCCACCCTTCGCGAGCGGGAACAGGCCGTCCTGGACGCGCTGGCCCGTCACCAGCGGCGTGCGCGGCGTCTTCTTGTCCCTGGCGGGCCGCGCCTCGCGGACCGGCCACTCCTGCTGCATCTGGATCTCCTCGCCGTTGTCGAGTTCGACGACCGTCTCCGTGACGGAGTAGTCACCGTCGCTCGTGGAGACGACCTCGCCGCCCTCGTAGTCCGGCGGGACCATCACCTTGTGCTCGATACTCTCGGTCTCCGGAACGGTCCCGACCACGTCGCCGGGGGCGACCTCGTCGCCCTCCTCGACGGTGGACGTGAACTCCCACGTCCGGTCCTGATCGATGCCGGGGGCGTCCACGCCGCGGTCGAGGAACGCGCCCATCTTCTCTTCGAGGACCGTCAGCGGGCGCTGGACGCCGTCGTATATGGAGTCCAGCATCCCCGGTCCGAGGTCCACCGACAGCGGCTCGCCCGTGTTCTGGACGGGTTCGCCGGGGGCGACGTTGGACGTCTCCTCGTAGACCTGGATGGTCGTAATGTTCCCTTCGATCTCGATGACCTCGCCCATCAGGCCTTCGTCGCCGACGTAGACGACGTCGTTCATCCGGGCGTCGAGGTCCGTGGCGGTGACCACGGGACCGCTCACGCTCTCGATTTCGCCGTCCTCTCGAACGGCGTCGGTGTCTGTTGCTTGGCTCATTCGTTGTCACCTTGTTCGTCTTCGTCCATAAGGTCGATACCGATCGCTCGCTTGATCTTGTCGCGGAGACCGCCGCTTCCCGCGCCGCCGCCCAGCGTGACGAGGGTCGGTTCGACGCTCGTCTCCACGTCGCTGCGGACGTTCCGCGAGAGGTGCGACATGTCCTCGTCGTGCATCACGATGATGCCGACGTCGTCGTCGTCCATGACGCGGCTCACGGCGTCGTCGAGTTCCGTCTCCTTCTGGTCGTCCGGGACATTCTCGAACTTCCGGACGCCGGCGAGCCGGAACCCAGTCGTGAACTCCGGACTGCCGATGACGGCTATCTCCTGGCTCATAGTACCACCAGTTCCGCCTCGATTTCGTCCTCGGAGAGGCCCGCTTCTCGTCCGCGCGCGATGGCGCGGATGTTGTCCACCTCGCGCTCCTTGGCGAGCACGTACGCGAGAACCGGACATATCGACAGCGGAAAGACGTGCGAGAGATGCTCCGAGTACTCGAGCAGTGCAGCGTCTAGTGCGTGCTCGAATCCGATGAGACTGTCGGCTCGCTCCAGTTCGTCGAGCGCCTCGTCGAGTTCGTCGCTGTACGTGCTCTCGCGGATGTGCGCGACCAGTTCGTCGGTGTTGGTGGCCAGCTGGGACAGCTCCGACGCGTCGAACAGCTGACCGCCGTCGATGAAGTACTCCGAGGGGTCGATGTCCGCCCCGCTACGGCTGATGCGCAGCGCGTTCCGGATGTTGCGGAAGTCTATCTCGGCCTGCAGGAACTCGGCGTACAGCTGCAGCGCCCGATTCTGGGACTCGGTGATTCCCTCCATCAGCTCCTCGTAGAACGCGCGGTCGACGGCGTTCTCCAGGGGGACGAGCAGGTTCGTCGCCTCGTAGTCCTCGTACGCGTCGGCGACCGGGTCGCCGAAGATGGTGCCGTCGAGCAGCTCGACGACGTCCTCGACGGAGCCGGCTTCGGTCAGCCGGTCGAGGACGTCGTCGTCGAACTCGCCCGCGCGGATGAGGTCCGACCGGACGTCCTCGCGGTCCGTGTCGGAGTAGATGCCGCGGATGACGGTCTTGACGTTCCAGGCGTCGAACTTCCGCAGGTAGCGGGCGATGAGGACGTAGAGGTCGCCGCTGGAGAAGTCGAGCAGGTCGTTGAAGTGCTTCGCCAGGTTGCGGTTCAGCGCGTACTCGATGAGGTCCACCCCGTCGTACCGAGCGCCGAGCGCGTTGATCTCCGACTCGTACTCGGACTCCTCCATGAACCGGGCGATCTCGCCCGGACCCATGCGAAGCAGCTTGCGGTAGTCCTCGTCGTCGAACAGCGCGGCTCGGCGTGCCCGCACTCGGGCGTTGACGTACTCGTAGTTCGAGGTTCCCTCTGCGTCTGCCGTCCTCATTGCTCGAACAGCCGCGAACTGATGTCCTGGAGGTTGTCCTCCCACACGTCCTCGAGCACCGAGTCGAACGTGTTGTTCACGCGGAGCCGAGAGGCCTCGCTCTCGACGACGACGCCGCCGAGGCAGTCGCGCTCCCCGGCGTACTCGAAGCCGTCGTAGTCCGCGAGAACGTCCGTGAGCAGTTCCTCGTCGTCCGGTCGGCCGTACACCTTGATGGTGGCGTCCGAGTCGAACTCCTCGCCGGCAGCGTCCAGCAGCGTCCGCGTCAGCTCCTCGCGGTCCTCGCCGCCGAGGTTCGCGATGCGCTTCTCGACGTCGCTGCGGACCTCCTGGAGCACGTCGCGGCGGGCCTCCAGGCGCTTCTGCTTGGCCTCCAGTTTCGCGCTGGAGAGCTTCTGCTCGCGCTCGCGCTCGATTCGGTTCTCGACGTCGCGCTCTTTCGCCGCGAGAATCTCGTCCGCGTCGGCCTCGGCCTCTTCGATAATCTCGTCTGCGCGGTCTTGGCCGTCTTCGCGGATTTCCTCCGCGCGCTCGCGGGCTTCGTTCCTAATATCCTCAACTACCGTTTCCAAGCTCATTGATTAAGAGGGGGAAGGGGGTGCGTTTAGACCACGAAGACGGTAACCAGCGCCAGAATGACCAGCGTCTCCGGCAGGACCGTCAGGATGAGGCCCGTACCGAAGAGGTCCTGGTCTTCCGTGATAGCGCCGACTGCCGCGGCACCGATGCCGCGCTCTGCGTAGCCCGAACCGAGGGCGGCGAGACCGACCGCGAGCGCGGCGGCCGCCTCCTTCGGGATAGCCGGCTGGGGGTTGAACTGCTGCTGAAGCGGTGCGAGTGCGTCGACGAATGCGAATATGAATTCGTACATTTTCCTTGGGTCCTCCGTAGGCTCTCTCGTAACCGAACAGGAGGAAGTTCACGCTACAGGCGTCATAAAACTTCCCAAACTATCCGGGCGTATTCGGCGGTATCGGGCACTGTATCCCAAAAATCATGATACTACGCACCAAAGGGGAACGAGAAACGGACGCCGAAAACGGCGAAAATCGGCCGGAAAGAAGGACGAACGGTTAGTCCTGCGTCGTGTACGTCCGCTCGTAGCCGAACGGATTGTACTTCTCGCCGCCGCCCTCGTAGAACTTGCTGAAGAACTCGACGTACTCAAGACGCACCGCCTGCAGGCCGGCGCTCGTGACGCCGAGCGCCAGCACGAGCGCGTGACCGAGCACGAGGATGAGCAGTCCGACGAGCACTCCGGCGGCCCCGGAGTGGATCATGCCGGGGAACATGATTTCGGTGACCTCGTGGCCGTGGACCATGTCGCCGACGTGGGGCATGTGGTCGATAGCGAAGTGCCACTCGGCGTGGCTGCCTTCGTCCGTCACGTAGACGCCGAAGAACAGCAGGTTGACCACGAACGCCATGCCGGCCTTCGCCAGCAGCACGGCTCCCAGCCGGGTGTACGACAGCACGTTCACCAGCACGTTGAGGAACTCGACGCCCTCGACGGGGTCGCCCGACAGGAGCAGCACCAGACCGAGCGCGAACGCGGCCAGCCCGGCGAGACCGGCGACTTCCGGGACGCCGGTGAAGCCGAACGGGAACGGATGGCCGTTGAAGACGCTCTCGGAGCCGACGAGGATGCCCGGTGCGCTGCCGTTCGCACCCGCGAAGATCCACGCCCACAGGCCGAACATCATCATCAGCCACGAACCGCTCTCCTGCATGGCGTCGACGAACCCGTGGCTAAGGTTCTCGATGAAGTCGAACGTCCAGCCGATGGTGAGGTGGACGATGCCGGCCAGCAGGCTCAGCACCAGCCAGGCCGTGGCGTAGTCGCCGAACGCGGGCTGGAGACCCTTGTGAATCGGCGGGCCTTTCATGCCGAGTCCGTCGACCCAGACGACATCGCCGAGCACGTGCAGGCCGAATATCTCGCCGTACAGGACGCCGAACAGCGCGGTGAACGCGCCGGCCCAGACGGCGATGCCGCCGAGGCTCTTGAACGCCGCCGAGTCGAAGCTGCTGTACAGCCAGTAGCCGAGCCCCATGTACAGCAGACCGTACCCGAGGTCGCCGATCATGAACCCGAAGAACAGCGGGAACGTGAGGAACAGGATGACCGTCGGGTCGAACTCGAAGTACTTCGGCCGGTTGATGGTCTCGACGAGCAGTTCGAACGGCTTCACCGGCCCGGGGTTGTCCTGGACGACCGGCGGCTTGTCGTCGTCGATGGTCGCGGTGCCGCCGTCGGCGGCGACGCCGGTGTCGCCGGCCTGTTCGACCGGCGCGTGGTGGCCGCCGTGCTCCTCGTAGTCGGCGCGCTCCAGTTCCTCGACGTCGACGTGGTCGTCGACGGCGTCGGTGAGCGCGCGTTCGAGGTCGCCGTAGCGCTCCGTCGGAATCCAGCCCTCGGCCACGAAGGCGTTGTCCGTCGTCGCGAACTGTAGCGGCGCTTCCGCCTTCTGGACCTCGATGGAGAGCTTCTCCTCGGCCGCCAGCAGGAAGTCCGCGGCGTCGAGCTTGATGTCCTCGAGTTCGTTCTCGGCGTCGTGGAGCTTCGATTCGAGCTGCTGGCGCTCGTGACGGAGTTCGTCGACGTGGTCCTCCGGCGTTCCGGAGGCGTCGGGAATCTCGTAGGCGGCGAAGTCGACGCCGACGAGCGCCTCGTCGAGCACGTCCGCGTCGGCGTCCTCCGTCGGGTACGCGAAGACGGCGACGGTCCCGTCGTCCGTGAACAGTTCGAACTCCTGGACGTCGTCGTGGTCGGCGAGATGCTCACGGACGTCGTCGGCGTCGCCCTCGCCGACCGCGACCTGCAGGCTGTCGTAGCCCGACAAGAGGTCGAGGTCGATGCCGAGGTCCGCGAACGGCTCCATCGTGTCGATGCGCTCCTCGACCTCGCGGAGCTCGCCCTCCAGGTCGCTCCGGCGGTCGTCGAGGTCGTTGACCCGCGTCCGGATGTCCGCCAGCTCCTCCTCGAGCGCGTCGTCGGTGACGATGCGGCTCCGACCGGCGTCCTCGTCCTCCACGTCGAGGATGCTCTCGATGGACCGGACCGTGACGAGCTTGTCGGACGCCTCGTTGGCCCCCTCGATGGGGTTGCCAGGCTCGAAACCCTCCCAGGAGTCGTCGTAGTTCGAGAGGTGAACGAGGTTCAGGTCGTGAATCGCCTCGATGACGTCGTCCATCACCATCCGTGATCCCGTCACCGAGACCTTGCTCATCCGTTCAGGTCTGAGCATGCACCGCCTCCCTGAACCGGTCGACGACGTGTTCGATGACGTCGTCTACGTTCCCCTGGGCGCGCTCTTCGAGTTCCTCGCGCTCACGTTCGCCCTCGGCGAGAATCTCCTCGCGCTCGGTCTCGATTTCCTCGCGCGCCTCCGCCAGACGCTGTTCCTCCAGTTCGGCGGCCTCCGCCTCGGCTTCCTCGCGGATTTGCTCCGCGCGCTGGCGAGCCTCAGAGATCCGCTCCTCGCGGTCCTCCTCGGCCTCGACAACGATCTCGTCAGCCTCGCTTTCGGCCTCCTTGACTCGTTCGAGAACCTCTGGCCTCGGCATATGCTGTAATCAAGCGGAAGGTTGCGCTAGCGGCTATAAACTACTTGCGGAACCGCTTCCCGAGCCCGCTCGTGGCTCGCGAACCGGGGATCCGGTTTCGTCACACGAAAACGTATAACACGCTGGTGACCCTACGACTGTGCATGGACGACGGACAGCCCGGAGACGACCGGACCGGGCGTGGTGGGGACGCCGAGGCCGCCGATGCGGCGGACGACGGAGCGGGAGCGAAGCGCACCGAGGCCTGCGGTCGCTGCGGGCTGTCGTCGGTCGTGGACGCGGCAGGCGACGGAGCGGGCCGCGACCCCTACGGCGACGCGCGCATCGAACTCCGGGAGTCGGAGCTGCGAGCGGCCAGCCGCCACGTCGAGCTACTGGGGCGCGTGAAGGACCGCCTCGACGACTTCGCTCGCCGGGTCGTGTACGGTCGATAGCTCAGCCGAACTCGCCCGAGGTCACGGCGGTCGGCGGGCCGAACCGCCGCAGCGAGGGGACGGCGAGCCAGTAGGCGGCCGCCAGCGCGGTGCCCAGGCCGCCGAGTAGCATCACCGTCTCGCTGCCGAACCGCTCGCCGGCCAGGCCGCCGAGCAGCATTCCGGCGGGCATCACGACGCTCGTCGCGCTGCCGATGGCCGCGGAGACCCGGCCGAGCAGGTCGTCCGGGACGCCCGTCTGGACGGTCGCCATCGCGGAGACATTGTAGACGCCGAGCGGGACGCGCGACGCCGCGAACAGCGCGACCGTCGCCACGACACCGGGAACGGCGACCGCGCCGGTCCAGAGCGCGCTGGAGGCGACGAAGCCGACGACGGTGGTGTACCCCATCGGTAGTCCGTCGACCGCCGAGGCGGCGACGGAGCCGACGAGCACGCCGACCGTCGTCCCCGCGAGCAGCAGGCCGTACGTCGCCGGACCGCCGAGCGCGGCGGCGAACGCCGGCAGGACCGCCAGCGCGACGCCAGTGAGGAAGTTCGCAAACAGGCTGGCGACCAGCATCCGCCCGGCGAGGGAGTCGGCGAGCAGGGCGAGGCCGCCTCGGAGGTCGGCGAGGTAGCTTCCGAGCGCGAGGTCGTCGTCCGGCGGAGCGCGGGCCGGCACCGAGAGGACGGCGAACGTCAGCGCCGCGACCGCGAAGGTGACGGCGTCGACGACGTACACCGCGACGCCGCCGGCGAACGCGACGAGCGCGCCGGCCACCGCACGCGACGTGGCGTCGACGCTCTTCGAGACGATAGAGGCGACCGAGTTCGCCCGAACCATGCGGTCCTCGTCGACGAGTCGCGACAGGGCGGCGGTCTGGGCCGGGCCGGCGAAGAGGTTGCACAGCGCCAGCAGCGGCATCGCTGCGAGGACGACCGCGACGGACAGGTGGCCGAGCGCGGCCGCGACCGGGACCGCGAGCACGACCAGACCCTGGGCCACCTCCGAGAGGGTGAGCACGCGTCCGAGTCGCGCCCGGTCGACGAGCGGTCCGGCGAGAAGCTTGAACGCGCCGGGAGCGCGGGTGAGCATCCCCGCGAGGCCGGTGTAGGCCGTCGAGCCGGTGAGGTCGTAGACGAGCCACATCGCCGCGACCGAGTAGAGGCCGTCGCCGAACTTGCTGACGCCGCGGCCGACGAGCAGTCGCCGGAAGCCGGGGTTCCCCAGCACGACCAGTCGACGGGCGACCGCGTCGGGCACCAGTCCGGCGGCTCGCGCGGAGAGGCCGGTCGCCCGAGAGTCGGTGGAGGTCACGTCCCCTTCCGACGACCGAAGCGGTCTTGAGCGTTCCGTGAACGCCAGTTCTGTAGGAACGTTTACGTTTCTCGGCAGATTGAAGATGGCGGCCGGCCGACACGACTGCATGGCGGACGACGCGACCGACGCCCTCAAAGTGCTCGGCAACGAGATTCGGATGGCGACGCTCCGGGAACTCGCCGAGGCGGACGGCCCGCTCTCTTTCACCGAACTTCGCGAACGCGTCGGCGTCCGGGACACGGGGAAGTTCAACTACCACCTCACGAAGCTCTGTTCGTACTTCGTGCGCGAGACGGACGGCGGGTACGAACTCGGGCACGCCGGTTCGCGGGTCATCGCCGCGGGCGACGTGGACGCCGCCGCGACCGCGGACGACGGCGGGAACCCAACCCGGGACGGCGCCTGCCCCGTCTGCGGTGACGACGACTGCGAGAAGTACTTCCACGTCCACCTGCGACCGTCCTGGCTCTGAGGCGGGGGTCTCCGATGGGGGCGTGGACTGGTCGTAGACGGGGACGAGAACTGCCCCGACGGGGAGACGTATCCCCTCCCGACGAGGATAGGAATCCACGTCGCTGGCGTGGGGGACAAGAGGTATATCCGTCGAAACCATACTGCTCCACCGACCGAATGGAAGAGAGTATCTCCGGGTTCAAGCTCCGCGGTGATTGGGGGGACATCGTCGAACACGGCGAGCGTATCACCCAGGCGCTTCGGGAAGCGGGAGCTTCCGGTGAGGCGTTCGAGGAGTGGGACGAGTGGCGACCGAAGACGCACGAGCGCTTGGGCGAGGACGTGGCCGAGAAAACCGCCGAGCAGGCCCACGTCGGCGAGGGGAAAGGCGAACAGGAGGGCGAATCTCCGGACGAGGACCTGAAGACCGCGGGTGAGAAGCTCACGGAGTCGTACGAGAAGCTCGAAGACGACGACACGGAGGGCGCGGTCGACCGCTGGCAGGACTCGGTGAACTACGTCGCCCGAGCCGCCGACTCCGCGAGTCGGAAGGCCATCCGGCGCGTCGAGGACACCGTCTACCAGAACGTGATGACGCAGCTCGCGCCGTACTACTTCGACAACGAACTCGTCAGCGCCAACATCCAGCAGACGAACCGCAACGGCGGCGAGGAGCGGTTCATCTTCGAGGTGAACGTCAACGACGACGAACTGAAGGAGGAGGTCTCCGACCGGCTCGCCGACTACGAGGACGAGATCGACCGCTGGCACGTCGACGCCGAGAAGGAGACGGAGAACGTCGAGGCCGCCGAGGGGGTCGACGCGCCCCGGAACGGCGGCGAGGGGAAGTTCGACACGACCTGATGCCGTCGCGGGCCGACCTCGGTTTCGTGCCCTCCTTCCGGTACACTATTGGCCCGAGAACGGGAATCGCCGGGCATGAGTGGTTCGCTGCTGACTCTGGTCGTCGCCGGCGTCGCGAGTTTCTTCATGGCGTGGGCCATCGGCGCCGGGTCGAGCGGATCGACCCCGTTCGCTCCCGCTGTCGGCGCGAACGCGGTGTCGGTGATGCGTGCGGGCTTTCTGGTCGGCATCCTCGGCTTTCTCGGCGCGACCCTGCAGGGAGCGAACGTCTCGGAGGCGGTCGGCCGCGAACTGATTCGTAACGTCCAGTTGTCGCCGCTGGCGGCGACGACCGGCCTGCTCACCGCCGCAGGCCTCGTGGCTATCGGCGTGTTCACCGGGTATCCCATCGCCACCGCGTTCACCGTCACGGGTGCCATCGTGGGAGTCGGACTCGCGCTCGGCGGCACGCCGGCGTGGAGCAAGTACCAGCAGATAGCGGCGCTGTGGGTGGCGACGCCGTTCGTCGGCGGCGGCGCGGCGTACGCCACCGCGCGCTTCCTCCGGAGCGAGAAAGTCGCCGAGCGCGTCGCCATCCCGCTCCTGGGCGGCCTCGTCGGACTCATTGTCGCCAACATCCAGTTCGTCATGTTCGGACCGCCGGGAGAGAGCGCGTCGCTGTCCGTGGCGGTCGGGAACGAACTCTCCCTGCCGGCCGTCGCCGGTATCGACGCCGGCGCGCTGTTGACCTCGCTCGTCGTCACCGCCGGCGTCGCGGCGCTGCTCCGTCGGCAGCTCGTCACCGACCGGGCGCGAGGCCAGCGTCGGTTCCTGCTCGCACTCGGCGGCCTGGTCGCATTCTCCGCGGGCGGGAGCCAGGTCGGGCTGGCTATCGGCCCGCTGCTCCCGCTGCTCGACCCGTTCTCGATTCCGCTGACTGCGGTCCTGGTCGGCGGCGGCCTCGGCCTCCTCGCCGGCTCGTGGACCGGCGCGCCGCGGATGATAAAGGCGCTGGCGCAGGACTACTCGGCACTCGGGCCGCGCCGCTCCATCGCCGCGCTCATTCCCTCGTTCGCCATCGCCCAGAGCGCCGTCTTCTTCGGCATCCCCGTCTCGTTCAACGAGATAATCGTCAGCGCCATCGTCGGCAGCGGGTACGCCGCGAGCGACGGCGGCGTCAGCGGTCGGAAGATGCTGTTCACCGTGCTCGCGTGGATCGCCTCGCTCGCCATCGCGTTCGGCGCCGGATACGGCATATTCGTCCTCATCAACACGGTAGCCGGATGAGTCCTCGTCGCGGTCACCGCCGACGCTCGGAGGAACTCGACCGGAGGGGAACTCACTCGCCGTCTCGAATCTCGGCTCGGCCGCTCGTCGCGCTGCGGAGACGGTCACGGAGGTCGTCCGCCGCTTCGACCGGAATTCGGACGGCGAACCGGACGTCCTCACCGTACTCCGCGTCGAACTCCGCGCCTTCGCTTTCGAGAATCCCTCGCACCGTCCCCGAGTCGTCGTACTCGACGGCGACGGTGACGCGCTCGTGGGGACGCTCCTCGACGACCCCCGCGTCGTCGACCGCTTCCTTGACGGCTTGCGAGTACGACCGCGCCAGTCCGCCGACGCCGAGGTTCGTCCCGCCGTAGTACCGGGTCACGACGACGACGACGTTCTCGAGGTCGCGCTGCTGGAGGACGTTCAGCGCCGGCTTGCCCGCGCTCCCGGACGGTTCGCCCGCGTCGCTGGAGTACTCCCGGAACGGGTCCGCACGCACCCGGTAGGCGGGGACGTTGTGCGTCGCGTCCGGATGGCGCTCGGCCACCTCGGCGACGAACGCCTCGGCCGCCGACGCGGTGTCGACGGGGGCGGCGTAGCCGAGGAACTCCGAGCCGCGAACCTCGAACGCCGCCTCCCCGCGTCCCGCTATCGTCCGGTACGTCTGCCCGGCCATCGTCGGCGGTTCGCTGCCCACCCCCGAAAAGCCCCGGATTCGGACCGGGCGGAGTCCGGTCTCCGCCGCGTCTTCGAGCGCCGTCCGAGCGGTCCCGAAAAGAGTTAAGCACGCGCTACGTAGTTGCCCGCAATGCTGCTGGTCCTGTGCGTGGACCTCGACGACGACCTTGGACGGAAGACGTCGTTCGACACGCCCGTCGTCGGGCGGGACGCCGTCGAGGACGCGGCCGTCGCGCTGGCGACCGCCGATCCGGAAGACAGCGACGTGAACGTCATCTTCGAGGGCGTCCACCTGTACGACCGCATCAACGCCGAGGAAAGCGTCGAAGTGGCGGTGGTCACCGGCAACGAGGGCGACGACGTCAGCGCGAACCGGGAGGTCGGCGAGGAGGTCGACACCGTGCTCGCGGGCCTCACCACCAGCGAGGAGGTCAACGCGGTCATCGTGACCGACGGCGCACAGGACGAGAGCGTCATCCCCGTCATCCGCTCGCGGGTGCCCGTCGACGGCGTGCGCCGGGTGGTCGTCCGGCAGGCACAGGACCTGGAGTCGATGTACTACACCATCAAGCAGGTGCTCAACGACCCGGAGACGCGCGGAACCATCCTCGTCCCGCTGGGCATCCTGTTGCTCATCTACCCCCTGGCCATCGTCGCCGACTGGATCGGCCTGCCGGGGACCGTCTTCGGCGGTACTTCCGCACTGCTGGGGCTGTACGCCCTCTTCCGTGGCCTCGGCCTGGAGCGGACGTTCGACCGCCTCGCGGAGACGGCCCGGAACGGACTGTACGCCGGCCGGGTGACGCTCATCACCTATGTCGTCGCCGCCGCGCTGCTGGTCGTCGGCGGCGTCAGCGGCGTCGAAACCCTGGAGTCGGTCCAGAACCACTACAGCGGCGACATCGGCGCGATACGGGTGCTGGCGTCGCTGATATACGGCGCCGTCACGTGGTTCACCGCGGCCGGCATCACGTCGAGCCTCGGCCAGATCACCGACGAGTACCTCGCCGACCAGTTCCGGTGGCGCTACCTCAACGCGCCGTTCTACGTGCTCGCCATCGGCGGCGTGCTCCACGCGGTCAGCGCCTACTTCCTCAACGAGGTGTCGCTCGAGTACCTCGCCGGGATGTTGACGGCGGGCACGCTGCTCGGGCTTATCAGTACGCTCGTGTTCGCCATCGCCGAGTCGCGGTTCTCGCGGTCGGGCCAGGCGCGCGTGAGTTGAGGAGAGTCGACCGTCAGCGTTCTCGCGTGACGACGAACGCCGCGAAGTCCCGCAGCAGGTCCACCGCCTCCGAGTCGGAGACGTCGACGCGGTCCAATGCGGCGAGCGCCGCGTCGGACTGTTCGTGGGCCAGTTCGTTCGCCTCCTCGGCGTCGAGGTCGGTCACCTCGACGACCGACGGTCGGCCGACCTCGGCGTCCTGGCCTGTCGGCTTCCCGAGTTCGGCGGGGTCCGCCGTGGCGTCGAGCACGTCGTCCCGTATCTGGAAGGCGACCCCGACCTTCTCCGCGTACTCGCCGAACGCCTCTATCGTGGCGGCGTCGGCGTCGGCGGCTATCGCCCCGAGTTCCGCGGCGGCGCGAAAGAGCGCACCTGTCTTCCGGCGGGCCAGTTCCATGTACTCGGTCTGGTTCGTCGGTCGGTCGACGAGTTCCGACGCCTCGCCCTGCCCGAGTTCGACCATCGCCTCGGCGACCACCTCCATCGCGCGCGGGTCCGGCGAGAACAGGCCGAACGCCTCGCCGAGCATGCCGTCGCTGCCGACGATGGCGGGGCCGTAGCCGTACTCCGCCCACGCGCTGTTCGTGCCGCGGCGCACGTCCGAGCGGTCGATGATGTCGTCGACGACGAGCGAGGCGTCGTGGACGAGTTCGATGCCGACGCCGAAGTCGACGGCGTCCTCGGCGTCGCCGCCCGCCGCCTCGCAGACGAGCATCGCCACCGTCGGCCGCACGCGCTTGCCCCCGGAGAGCGCGGTGTGTGCCAGCCGGTCGGAGAGTTCCGCAGGCTCGACTCGGTCGACGACCGTCTCCAGACGGTCCTCGACGAGCTTCCGCCGGGCCTCGAGGTACTCCATTCGTCGAAGCCTCGGGACGGGGGACGCAAATACGTGACGGGTTCCGAGCGTCGCTACGGCTCTCAGCGCGAGATACAGGACGAAAAAACCCGCTCTTCGGGTTCCTCACTCGGGGACGAGGAACCTCACTGGAACTCGTCGATGAGTTCCGGCACGACCTCGAACAGGTCGCCGACGATGCCGTAGTCGGCGATGTCGAAGATGGGGGCGTTCGGGTCGGTGTTGATGGCGACGATGGTGTCGCTGCCCTTCATCCCGGCGACGTGCTGGACCGCGCCGGAGATACCGATGGCGAGGTAGACGTCCGGCGTGACGACCTTGCCGGACTGGCCGACCTGCCGGTTCTTCGGCAGCCAGCCGTTGTCGACGATGGGACGCGAGGAGGACAGCGTCGCGTCCGTCGCCTCGGCGAGGTCCTCGATGAGCGAGAGGTTCTCCTCCTCCTCGATACCGCGGCCGATGCTGACGAGGAAGTCGGCCTCGCTGATGTCGACGTCGCCGCCGCCGACCTCCTCGAAGCCGGTGACGGTCGAGCGGACGGCCGACTCGTCCGGTTCGAAGTCGAACGACGAGATTTCGGCCTCGCCGACGCCCTCGGCCTGCGGCCACTCGCCGCCCCGGGTCGTGACGACGAAGCTGTCGCCGTCGACCTCAATGGTCGTCTCGACCTTCGAACCGTACATCTCGCGGGTGGCGACGAGCGTGTCGTCGTACTCGACGTCGACGACGTCGGTGACCACCGGGAGGTCCAGCGCGTTCGCCACGGCGGGCGCGTAGTCCAGGCCGTTGACGCTGTTGGGCGTCAGGACGACGGTCGGGTCGAGGTCGGCGTACAGCGCCTCGACGGCCTGCACGTAGATGTCGTGGTTGAACTCCTCGCCGTAGTCGACCGTGTGGACGTGGTCGACGCCCTCGCGGTTCAGGGAGTCGGCGAACGACTCCACCTCGCCGGAGACGACGGCGACGTGAAGGTCGCCGCCGATGTCGGCGGCCAGGTCGCGGCCAGCGGAGACGACCTCGAAGCTCTCGTCGCGCAGTTCGCCACGGCGGTGGTCGGCGACGGCGAGAACGGCGGTCATTCTGCCACCCCCTTCTCGCGGAGAATGTCAGCGAGTTTCCCGGCGGTCTCCTCGGCGCTCCCCTCGAATATCTGGGCGTCGCTCTCGCTCTCGGGTTCGTACATGGCCGTCAGGGCCAGGTCGCTCTCGACAGCCTCGCCGTCGAGACCGAGGTCGTCGAGGCTCTTCGGCGCTATCTCCTTGCTCTGGGCCTGCCGGATGCCGCGCAGGCTGGCGTACCGCGGTTCGTTGATACCGGTCTGGATGGTGAGCACGGCCGGCAGTTCGACGTCGGTGAGTTCCTCGACGCCGCCCTCTAGTTCGCGGTGGACGTGCGCGACGCCCTCGTCCGCGTCCAGGTCGAGGCTGTTCACGACGGCCGCCCACTCGTAGTCGATGGAGTCGGCCAGCGCGACGCCGGTCGCGCCGAAGGCGTCGTCGCCCGCCTGGACGCCGGTCAGCACGAGGTCGGGGTCCTCCTCTTCGACGACGGCGGCGAAGATGTCGGCCTTGGTCTCGACGTCGATCAGGTCGGTCTGCTCGAGCGAGTCGTCCCAGATGCGGACCGCGCGGTCAGCCCCCTTCGCGAGCGCCATTCGGATGGTCTCCTCGGAGCGTTCGGGACCGATGGTGACGGCCACGACCTCGTCGGCGACGCCCTCCTCGCTCAACTGGACGCCCTCTTCGACGGCGTAGTCGTCCCACTCGTTCAGGTCGTACTCGAGGTAGCGGTCGGCCACCTCGGTCCCCTCGATCTCGAAGTCGTCCGCGAGTTCGGCGACTTCCTTCACCGTTACCAGAACCTTCATAGTTGTTTGCTTTCCCGTTCAGGTGGTAAACGTTTTCGAAACATCGAACGGGGAGTGTTCAGTTGTTCGAGCACTCCCACCGCAAACGTCGAAGCCCGCGACCCACGTCGCCACGGACGGCCAGAGCGCCGTCTCGGAACCTGAGTCGGCGTCGTCGAACCGGGGCCGCGACCGTCGCTGGGGATAGCTCTAACCCGGAAAATACGTAACTCCCGCCATTTCCTAATCTCCTGAAATAGTGACTTCTGTGGCCTCTATCCCGCCGTTCTGTCTGTTATCTGCGGAAAGTTATACGTTCGGCCGTGACGTATATAGCTCATGGCACAAACAACCGAAGAGTCGTCCGTAGAATCGTCCACAGAAATAGTACGCGGACGCGAGTTCGTCAACCGCCGGGCGATGTCCAGCGCGGTCGTCGCCGGCGTCGTCGGTGGCGTCGCGTTCGGCGGACTCCTCCAGTCGATGGGGATGTTACCGGTGGTCGCGTCGCTGTACGGTCTCGAGGGTCTCGCGTGGGGGTGGGTCGCGCACCTCTTCAACAGCGTCGTCTTCGCGCTCGTGTTCGCCGGCCTCCTCACCGGAACCGGTCTCCGGAGGTACGCCGGCGACGTGTCCGCCGACGTCGGTCTCGGCGCGGCGTACGGCGCGGTGCTGTGGTTCGTCGCCGCGGCCGTCGTGATGCCGCTCTGGATGGGCGCCGTCGGACTCGACGCTCCCGCCGTGCCGAACCTCGACGTCGCGAGCCTCGGCGGCCACCTGCTGTACGGCCTCGTGCTGGGTGCGGTGTTCGCCATCGCGTACCGGCGCTGAACCGTTCCCTTCTTCGCGTCCCGTTTTTCGACCGAACGCTCTCGGATGCGAGGTCAAAGCTTACTTACCGACTGGAGCGGCTAGTTGTGGGTAATGAGCCAGCAGGAGGAGGGCGAACCGTCCGACAGGAAAAAGTACGAGTTCCAGAAGGTCATCGAGGACCTCCGCGAGTACGAGGGCTCGGGGACCCAGCTCGTCACCATCTACATCCCGCCGGACAAACAGATAAGTAGCGTCGTTCAGCACGTCACCCAGGAGCACAGCGAGGCGAGCAACATCAAGTCCAAGCAGACGCGGACGAACGTGCAGGACGCGCTGACCTCCATCAAGGACCGGTTGCGCTACTACGACACGTATCCGCCGGACAACGGCCTGGTCATCTTCAGCGGGGCCATCGACACCGGCGGCGGCCAGACCGACATGATAACAAAGGTGCTGGAGGACCCGCCGGAGCCCATCCAGTCGTTCCGCTACCACTGCGACTCGGCGTTCCTCACGGAACCGCTGGAGGAGATGCTCGGGGACAAGGGGCTGTACGGTCTCGTCGTCCTCGACCGCCGCGAGGCCAACGTCGGCTGGCTGAAGGGCAAGCGCGTCGAACCCGTCAAGTCCGCCTCCTCGCTCGTGCCGGGCAAACAGCGCAAAGGTGGTCAGTCCGCCCAGCGTTTCGCCCGCCTGCGCCTCGAAGCCATCGACAACTTCTACCAGGAGGTCGCGGGGATGGCCAACGACCTGTTCGTTCCCGAGCGCCACGACCTGGACGGGGTGCTCGTCGGCGGTCCCTCCCCGACGAAAGACGAGTTCCTCGACGGCGACTACCTCCACCACGAGCTCCAGGACATGGTGCTCGGCAAGTTCGACGTCGCCTACACCGACGAGTCCGGCCTCTACGACCTCGTCGACGCCGCCCAGGAGGTGCTCGCGGACGCCGAGGTGATGAAGGACAAGTCCGAGATGGAGGAGTTCTTCAAGGAACTCAACGAGGGCGGTCTCGCGACCTACGGGTTCGATCCGACCCGGAAGAACCTCGTGATGGGGTCGGTCGACCGCCTGCTCATCTCCGAGGACCTCCGCAAGGACGTGGTCGTCTACGACTGCGGCGACAAGGAGGAGTACGAGTTCGTCGACCGACGCGCCGACACCCCGGAACACACCTGCGAGGACGGGTCGAGCGTCGAAGCCGAGGAGCGCGAGGACGCCATCGAGTACCTGATGAACATCGCCGACCAGCGCGGCACCGAGACCAAGTTCATCTCCACGGACTTCGAGAAGGGTGAACAGCTTCTGAACGCCTTCGGCGGCGTCGCCGGCATCCTGCGGTACTCCACCGGCGTCTAGACGGCCCGTCTCCGTTCGTCGCTTCTCCTCTCGACGGCTTCTCCGTCAGTCGCGCAACTGGAGTAACTGCTCTCGCCGCTGGTCGATGTTGAACGGCGGTCGGAGGTCGGGGTCGTCGGCGAGACGGTCGAGCACGAGCAGCGGGTCGACCCCGGTCGCCTCGACGTGGTCGAACAGGGCCTCGATGTGCCGGCGGTTGCGCGCGAGCGACGACATGAGCGCCGTCGCGAGCACCATCGCGGCCGCCGTCTCGCGGTCGTCGGGGAGGACGTCGCTGACCGTCGAGAAGTCGGTGAGTTCGGTGCCTCCGTCCTCGGACGGTTCGAGGGAGAGACATGTGGGGCAGATGGCCACCGACTCCGGTGACGACGGAACGTGTTCGCGGAGTTCGGGCGGGACGACGAACGGGAGCGCTTCGTCGCCGCATTCGGGACACTCCATACGGGTACAACGGTCGGACGCCTCAAAAGTGTGGTAGTTACGGCGGAATCGTCGGCGTGACAACCGTCGGCGGACGACGACGGGCCCTCGAATCACGTCGGCGGCGGCGTCTCACGGCGGTTCTCGTCGCCCTCCTCTCGCACGTCGATGTGGATGCCGCTGTCGTTGTTCTCACCGAATCCGGCGCTGAGGATGCGCGTCAGCGCGTCCTCGACGCTCTCGTCCGTCTCGGTGAACTGGTCCGGTTCGACCTCGATGACGAATCCCGTCGTGATGTTCGGCGCGGTCGGAAGAAAGAGCACCTCGCGGCCGTCGTCAGTCATCTTCCCGGTCTTGAACGCGGTCATCCGGAGGCCGTTCCACGTCTCGAGCTTGACGGGTTTCTGGAGCTGGTTAGTGTCCGAGAGCGCCGTCTCGGCGGCCATCTTCGAAGCGTTGTACACCACCCGGAGGCCGGGAAGCCGATTCATCATGCCGTCGATGGTGTTCTCGACGAAACTCCCGACGGTCGTCCGCATCAGGTAGCCGACGCTGAACACGAGCGTCGTGAACACGACCAGCGTGATCAGAACCCGCTGGTAGCTCTTCAGCTCGGCCGGGAACGGTATCTTTGCTATCTGAAAGTACAACCAGGCGACGATGTAGGCCGTGACGAGCAGGGGGGCCAGCACGATGAGACCGCTCGCCGCGTCGCGCTTCCACGAGGACATTTTACGCCTACCAATCCATTGCAGGAACATAAACCAGTTGCAAGTTCGGCTGCTGTCGAACGTACGACTCTCGACCGCCCGCGTCGAACGGTCGGGGGTTCGGGAGCGGCGTCTGTCGACACCATCACACTCTTGTCTCGCTGTTCCCTATCGCACGGTGTGTCAAGCATCGAACTGTACGAACTCGAAGGGTGTCCGTTCTGCACGAAGGTCACGGACAAACTCGACGAACTCGGCCTGGAGTACGACTCCCACTTCGTTCCGCGTGCGCACGGAGAGCGGACCGAAGTCGAGGAGATAAGCGGCCAGACGGGGGTCCCGGTGCTGGTGGACCACGACCACGGCGTCGACGGGATGCCCGAGAGCGACGACATCGTCGCGTACCTCGAAGAGACGTACGGCCAGCGCGAGGGTTAAAAGCGATTCAGATATTAACGCGTAGAGATAACTGAAACAATCGCGTCGAATCGGGTACGACGAAACGTTGGTTCCGCGAGACTGCAGCCAGCATCGTCCGCCAAACGACCGTACCGCTCGCCAGACAGTATCGCTCGCCGAACACGACCACGCCGTGTGACCCTGGTGCCTCCGTCTCCCGTACAGTTCGGGTGACTACCCCCCGTCGGCCACCCTCTTTAGGTGCGTGCCGCGCGTCGCCTCGTTCATGGTACGCACCACTCGCCGACGATTCTCGTACCTCGCTAGCCTCTCGATTGCCGGACTAGCAGGCTGTTCCTTCCCCGGCGGAGGCGAGGGTGGAGAAGGCGGTGAAGGTGGCGGTGGCGAAGGTGGAGAAGGTGGCGAAGGCGGCGAAGGCGGTGAAGGTGGCGGTGGCGAAGGTGGAGAAGGTGGTGAAGGCGGCGAAGGCGGAGAGGGCTAGAAGGAAGGAGAGGAGCGACGACGCAGTTCTGTTTCTGGCGGGTGAGAGAAAGATGGCCGTCGACGACGGGCGGATTACGCTTTGGCGCGTTCCCGGATGATCTTCTGGAGTTCGTCGGCGTCGTCGATGTCTTCGACCTCCTCGCGCTCGACCAGCGCCGTTCCCTCGACGGTCTCGCGGCGCGTCTCGTCGACGAAGTAGACCGAGTGCGTCCTCGCGACGCGGCTTATCGAACTCATGATGCGGGCGCGCTTCTCGGCCGTCTCGTTGAACGTCGAGTGGCTGGTGAGGACGCGGTCCTCGCGGTCGTCCTCGCTGACGGTCTTGAACGGCGCTCGCGTCGTCGGGTGGACGGTGAACCCGACGCGGGTGAGCACCGTCACCATGTGCTCGTCGTCCGGCTGGGCATCCGGTTCGTCGGGGTCGGGTTCGTCGTTGACCTCGTCCGCGCCCTCGAGCACGTCCACCGGGCTGGTGAGGTCGCGCTCGAACATCTCTTCGAGTTCGAGCGCCACTTCGACGCTGGCGTTCATCCCGTCCTCGTACTTCGAGACGGTGCGACGGGAGACGCCGAGTTCGGACGCGAGTTGGCCGAGGCTCCAGCCGCGTTCCTCGCGTTCGTCTTTCAGTATCTCGCCGTCGATGTTGACGTAGAGGCCGCCCGGCGCTGCGTACACCAGCGGCGGGATTCCCTCGACGAAGAGGTCCATGGCCGTATCGGGCGACAGCACCGGGACGCCGTGTCGGAAGTACACTACGCCCGGTTCGAGGTCCTGGTCGCGGGTCCGCAGACCGACGACGACTGGCGTGCCGTCGAGATACGTCCCAAGTCGTCGCATCTCCATTCCTGTCTCGGCGTCGAACGCGTCGACGTTGCCGAGAATCTTCAACAGCAGCAGGTCCGGCCCGCGACGCGCCGCGACGTCGAAGCTCTTGGGCCGAACGGCACACCGGTCGCTGACCACGAAACCCGCGTCTTCGAGCATCGCGGTCACGTTTCCGACCAGTGCGGAGCGAGACATGGTGAAAAGTAAGTGGTTCCGATATAAATACGTTGCGCCGGGCGGGACTTCCGCCTGCTTGCGATTCCAGGCCTTGGCGGGGACAGTTTCATATATCGTTGAGGGTCCGAAAGCCGTTAGTTCGCCACACCGCTACGACCCACCGTGACCGTAATCGGCGTCGACGACACCGACTCCCGCGAGCGCGGGATGTGCACGACCTACCTCGCTACCCGGGTCGCAGAGCGACTGCGCGCGGCCGGCGGCGAGGTGGAGCGCCTGCTGCTGGTCCGCCTGAACCCCGCCGTCGAGCACAAGACGCGGGGGAACGCCGCGCTCGCGGTTCACACCGACGTCGACGCCGAGACGGCCTTCGCCCTCGCCCGCGAGGAACTCGCCGCCGCTGCGGAGACGGACGACCCCCGGACGAACCCTGGACTGGTCGTCGCCGACCACGCACCCGAGGCCGCCCCCGACGCGGTCGCCAACTTCGCTCGCGATGCCGTCCGGGACCTGCTCTCGCGGGAGGCGGCCGAACGCCGCATCGAGGCGGCGGGCTACCGCCACGCGGGCTGGAAGAACGGCCGCGGGAAGATCGGCGCGCTCGCCGCCGTGGGCGCGTGGGCCGCCTTCGCTGAGTGGACCTACGAGCACATCTCCTACCGCGAACCGGAGCGCCGGGGGACGCTCCGCGAGGTCGACCGGGAGTCGCTGTTCGCGGCGGCCGACGACGCCTACCCCCTCGCGTGGGACACCGTGGACCGCGGTTCCGGCGAGGCGGTCTGTGTCCCCCACGCGCCCGGCCCCATCCTCCACGGCATCCGGGGCGACGACCCGGACGCAGTTCGAGGCGTCGCCGAGCGCGTCGAGAGCGAACCTGTCGAGCGCACCGCCCTGTTCGTGACGAACCAGGGCACGGACGCCCACCTCCGGGACGCCTCGCTCGCGGCGGTCGCGGACGGTGGTGCGTACCGCGTCGACGGGACGGTCGCCACCGCTCCCGAGACGCGCCGCGGCGGCCACGTCTTCTTCCGACTGGCCGATGGAGACGACGAACTCCGCTGTGCCGCCTTCGAGCCGACGAAGCGCTTCCGCGACCGCGTCCGGGCGCTCCGGCCCGGCGACCGCGTGACGGTCTGCGGCGAGGTCTCCTCGGGGACGCTCAAACTGGAGAAGTTCGCGGTCCGGGACCTCGACGCGACCGAGCGCGCCACGCCGGACTGCCCCGACTGCGGGCGCTCGATGAAGAGCGCCGGAGCGAACCAGGGTTACCGCTGCCGGGACTGCAGGACGACGGCGGACGGGAAGGTCGAGCGGACGGTCGAGCGCGACCTCGACGTCGGCTGGTACGAGGTGCCGCCGGAAGCGCGGCGACACGTCGCGAAACCCCTCGTCCGCGGCGGGTTCGACGCGCCGACCCATCCGGAGCGCTGACCGGCCCCCGGCGCTCGCTACAGGGCGTCCGGAGCCGACTCGAAGCGCTCGCGCTGGCGCTCCCGGAACGGTTCGTCTGCCCGGTCGAGCGCCGTCGGCGTCCAGAACCGGGCGTCGCTGGCGTCCGACCCCGCGGTGACGCTGCCGGTCGTTCGCTCGCGAGCGACGACGAACCCGATGGAGACGACGTGCTTGCCGTCGTGGGGGTCGAGACTCCGAGCGTCGAACAGCGAGAGGTCGTCGGGCGCGACCGACAGGCCGCTCTCCTCCTCGAGTTCGCGGGCCGCGCCCACGGCCGGGGGTTCGGCGCGCTCAAGGTGGCCGCCGGGGACCGTCCAGTCGCCGACCCCGGGTTCGGCGGCGCGTCGGACGAGCAACACCGCGTCGTCGTCTACGACCGCGACGCTCGCGCAGGGGACCGGGTTGTGCCAGACGACGCGGTCGCAGTCGCGACAGAGGAAGTGTTCGTTTCCCTCGACGTCGGTCGTCGTCAGTTCCGTGCCACAATAGGGACAGTAGTCGGCGGGGCGGGAGACCATCTGTCCGGAGCCTATCGGCATCCGGGCAAAACGGTTGCGCTCCCCCGGGGCCTTCTTACTCGCTCGACTCGTCGGCCAGCAGTTCGGAGGCGGAAAGCAGCGCCTCCAGTTCCACGTCGTGCTCGGCGAGGTTCTCCCGGCCGCCCTCCTCGCGGTCGACGACCACCAGCACGCGGTTCACCACCGCCCCGGCGTCCCGGAGCGCCGCCACTGCGTCGACCGCACTCTGGCCCGTCGTGGCGATGTCTTCGAGGACGACGACCTCCTCGCCCTCGTCGAGTCGACCCTCGATGAGGTTCGCGGTGCCGTACTCCTTCTGCTGCTTGCGCGCGATGACGTAGGGGCTGCCGGTCTCGACGCTCGTCACGGCCACGAGCGGGACCGCGCCCAGCGCCACGCCCGCGAGCTTCGTCTCGCTCGCGCCGAGGTCGGCGAGGCGTTCGGCGAACGCCTCCGCGACGAGTTCGAGACAGTGGGGGTCGGTTTCGAAGAGGTACTTGTCGACGTAGTAGTCGCTGGTACCGCCGTGCGAGAGTTCGAACTCGCCGAACCTGACCGCGTCCGCGTCCCGTAGCGCCGCGATGAGTTCCTCGTTCGTCATTACCCGGGATGGGTTCGCGGAGCGGTATAAACGGGACGGTTGGCGTCGGAGAAGGGAGCAAAGTAGGAAAAACTCGGCCGCCGAAGTCGTCCTATCTGTCGTCTCTGATACCGTCCTCTATCTGGCTGTCCCTGACGGTGACGCTCCCCGCGGACTCGGTGATTTGCAGGCCAGATGCGTCGCTCCGCGTGCGAGCGGTGATGCCGTCGATGAGCGTACCGTCGCCGCCCTCGACGACGGCGTGGCTCTGGGAGACGTACGCGCCGCCGCGGACGGTGCAGTTCGAGCCGACGTTGTACAGCCCGTGGCGTCCCGAGTCGTTGCCGTGGTCGACGGAGAGGTCGAGGAACAGGCCGTCGTCGCGCTCGTTGTATATTGCGCTGTACGTGCCCGCGGCCGGTGCCTGTCCGGTGACGGTGGTGTCCCACAGTTTCACGCCACCGCCGCCCTCGTTGATCTTCACCGCCGCGCCGCCGCCTGCTTCGTGAGTGATGTCGCACCGCTGGACGAACGCCCGACCGGAGCCGGACTTGACGAAGACGGCGTACGTCGTCTCGTCGGTCTGTACCGTAATGGTGCTGTCGTTGATGTGGCTCCTGTCGGCGTTGGAGTCGATAACGACGGCGTGGTTGGCGGGGACGTTCGCGCGGACGTCGACGTTCTCCGCCACGAGCATCTCGCCGTTCTCGAACTTGAGACCCAGCTGGGACCGGTCGGACCCGTCCGACTGGTCGACGACGATGGTGGCGTCGTGGACGTAGCTGTCGTTGCCACCGACGCGGACGTTCGCGCCGAAGCTGTTCTCGAAGCGACCGCCTTCGACCTGAATCGACCCGGTACCGTCGGTGGCGTACAGCCCGTTGTCCGGGAACGACCCGAGGACGCAGTCGCGGAACGTCATCGTCCCCTTGTTGGTGTTACAGATGATGCCGGTCGGTCCCCACTCGAGCTTGTCGCCCGGCGCGTTCTCCACCGGTTCCGCGCCGTCGGGCGCGGTAAATCGTTCGACGATGCCGGAGCCGTCGGGTTCGGTGATGTCGAATCGGCCGGGGCCCCACGCGCCGCTGTCGTGACGACCGACAACGTCGATGTCGCGGACGACCAGCCCGTCGTCGGCAGTCGCGTCGATGACCCGTACGCCCGTGTCGTCAGCGGTCATGTCGACGGTGAAGTTCTCGAAGCGCAGGTCCGTGACCGGGTCGTAGCCGACGCCGAGCCGGAACAGGTTGTAGTTCCAGTCACCGCTATCGTCGAACTCGTCGAACGGCGCCGGGACGAGCGTCGCGCCGTCGCCGACTATCCCGAGGTTGTTGCAACCGGTGACGCGGATCCGCTTGTCGACGTAGTACTCGCCAGCGGGGAACTTCAGCAGGGTGTCGTCCTCCGCGAGTCTCTCGATAATCGGCGTGATCGATTCGTTGCCGTCGGGGTCTGCGCCTTCGTCCGTGACATCGATGACCGTCCCGTACTGGTCTTCGAGGTCGGACGAAGCCGCAGCGCCAGTGCCGGCGAAGGCCGTCGAAAGTGTGGCTGCGCCCGTAAGCTTGAGGTACGAGCGACGACTCGTCTTGGTCCGTTTTCGCTTGTCTGCCGCCATCGATGCCACCGTCACATGGACCCGTATTAGTTATCTGTGTGGTATACTCGTTGTTCCCCGTTCTCCCACCGTTGCAACTGTTGTAAACAGTCTTTTGCCGGGCCTCACCGCCGCTACTCGCCGAGTTCCGTGCTAGCAACTCCCAGGAAATACGGCGGCGCGTCGGCGTCCTCACACCACCGTCGGTGACGACAGAGTACGTGCGTTCGGGACGTCGGACCGCTCGCTCTTGTGGAGTATGCCCACGTCTAATGGTTGCTCTATCCACACAGATAAGCAGCGGTCTCCCGTCGATTCTCGTCGCGCTGCGACCGCCGCGTCACGCCGTCGGATGTCGTCGCGCCCTCGCTGGTCGGGGACGTCGTACAGTGCCTCGCAAAACGGGAAGCGAAACCGCTCGAACTTCGCGCTCGCGTCAGGTTACATGAAGTCCGCGATGCCGGACTGCTTGTTTTTGTCGTTCTCGAAGACGCTCTCCAGCGAGCGGTCCAGCATCTCCAGGCGCTGTTTCGTGTAGTCGCGAGCGCCGTACTCGTCGGCGACCTGGATGGCGGTGTCCATGTACTTGTTCACGGAACCGCGGTGGACGGTGAGGTTCACGTCGCCGCCGCACTCCCGGCAGTCGCCGGTCAGGGGCATCCGACGGTACTTCTCGCCGCAGTCGAGACACCGCGTCTCCTGGCGCGAGAACGCCCGCAGGTTGCCGATGAGGTCCGGCAGGAAGTGGTACTCGATGACGCGCTCGGCGACGTCCGTCTCGTCGACCGCGCGGAGCTTCCGGGAGAGCTCCAGCTGGGCGTCCATCTTGTCCATCATCGACCCCAGCGTCTTGTACGCCGACAGGTCCGGTCCGAGCGCGATGTCGGTCGTGTCGTGGGTGTGCCGGAAGCCGGTGTACTCGCGGTCCGTGCCGAGCGTCTCCTCGGCGATGGTCATCACGTCCTCGACCTCCCCCGGGTCGGCCATCTCGCGGGTCGCCTCGTAGAACTCGCGGGGGTACTCGTCCACGATGTCCATGTTGTGCGCCTCGTCGTCTATCTCGCTCGGGTCGATGCGCGAGGACATGACGAGCGGGGCGTCCATCTGCCCGCCGCGCTGGTCGGGGAGGAACTCCTTGCTGAAGTTCAACAATCCGTCCATCAGCAGCATGACGCAGTCCTCGTCCCCGTCGCACTGGCCGACGAAGAGGTCGTTCGCCACGAGCGTGTGGGTGTCGGCGACGGTGAGACTATAGGTGTGCTCCAAGTCGCTCTCGACCACCTCGATGGACTCCACCTCGTCCAGCCAGAGGTCGCCGCCGTCGCCGAAGAGGCGCTGCGAGCGGACCGGCGTCGAGTCGAGGGCGTCCGCGAGCGTCTCGGATTTCCTGTCGAGGTCGAACCCGATCGCGTCGGCGAACTGGACGGCGTTCTCCGACGTCACCTTGAGGACCCACGACTCGAACTCGGGAACCGGTTCGTCGCCGTGGAACTCGGTGACAGCCCCGGTCGACGGACGACGAGTCTCGGTGTACGTCTTGCAGGCGACGCCGAACCGCTTCAGCGCGGCGACCAAGTCCTCTTTCAACTCGTCGCTCACGGTGTGGGCCCGGACTTCGATTCTGTCGGTCGACGCACTCCCGTCGCCACTGAAGTATGCACGGAGGAACTCGCGCAGGACCGGTCTCGGGGCGTTCACAACGCAGTCCGGGATGCGCTTCGTCTCCGAAGTCGTACCAGCGTCGAGGACGTCGCTGAAGAGCGCGGCGACCAGCCGACTCGACGCAGTTATCTTCCACTCGTTCTCCTCGTACGGGGTCACCGACAATTTGCGTTCGATGGTTTCGACGATATGTTGTCTGGGTTTCTCGTCGGGCGTACAGATAGTCGTCTGGTAGAACTCGCTCGCTTCACGGCGAGTGAACCCTTCGGCAGCGTAGTAGCCGAGGACCTTCGCCATATCTCGGTCGACTTCGAGTACGCGGCTGACAGATGCGGTGTCGCGACGGATGCCGAGCGTCACGTTCTCTGGTAGCGTCTCGACGGTCTCCTGTTCTCCGAAGAGGGTGACGAAGATGGACGCCGGGACGCTATCACGGTTGACCCAGTTGTAGACCGAAGAGTCGCTCCTGCCGAGTCGCTCCGCAACCGGTTGCAGGTACCCTTCGCCGTCGGTCGCCGAATCGAAGAGATTCCGAATCCGGTCACCACCGAGACCGCGAATCACGAGGTCGTCGTTCGGGATGGAATCCGTCGACAGGAATTCTTCGAGAAGGTCGATTTCCGTGCATTTGCCCTCGAACTCGACGTCTTTCGGAGACGGAATCTCGTCACCGGATTCGAGTTCGCGTGCGTCGACCTCCTCCACGCCAGCAGGCGTCCACCGCCGCATCGAGTGGTCCGGAGTCACCATCAGCTCGCGGCCGCTCCGTGTCTCTATCGTCAGCATGTGGTCCGGAGCGGGGTGCTTCGAGACCGCATCGACCGGCTTCAGGACGCGGTCGCCGTCCTCGTCTATCGAGGGGACGCGCACGTTGCCATCGAGTTCCGTCACGAGGGCCCCGAAGTCGTCCGTCCGCGGGTCGTCGAGTCGTTCCTCGACCAGTCGCTGAATCTCGTCGTGGTGCCACGTCCCGGCGTCGTCCTCGTACCAGACCTTCGTCTCTGGATGGAAGCAGTTCCGACGCTTCGCTGCATGAAAATAAGGGTGCGCGTAGCCTACGGCGGCGCTCGTGAAGCCGACGATGCGACCGACGACCGCGGCGGAGGTGTGGGGCGCCATGCCGAAGACGAGTTCACCGACGAGGTCCTGGCGCTCCGCCAGGTCGTAGAACGAATCGAGGCCGTAGTAGTCCTCCAGCAGTTCGTCGACGAAGTCGGCGGTCTTCAGGAGGTGTTCGGCCGCGCCGTCCGAGAGGACCACGTCCTGTACCTTGAGTTCGACCAGCTGGTCGTCGTGACGCAGGGGGTCGCCGTGAACGTCCGTCTCGTACCCCAGGCCCCGCAACTGGTCGGCCGTGACGTCCAGTTCCTCCGCCCGGACGGCGGTCACCGGCAGGTCGGTCATGTCGTAGCGGACGGTCCCGTCCTTGAACGCCGAGACGCCGTGTTTCGCCCGGAGGACGCCCTTCTCGATGGGTTCGGGGGTCCTGTGCGACGACGAGAGACCCTTGACGCCTTTCAGCACGTCGAAGGCGTTCTCGCGCTCGCCGACCGATTCGAGGGCGTCGCGGTACTCGTCGTTGACGTTGATGGTCCGGGTCTCGACGCTGGTCGCCTCGACTTCGCAGCGCGGACACTCCGCGCGGCCGGACTGGTCCGGTTCGACCTCCGTGCCGCACTCCGGACACTCGTAGTGCGGGAAGGTGTTGCCGTCGCAGTCGGGACAGCGCGTCCGGAAGGTGTGGTTGCCACAGTCCTCGCACTCGCGGCGGCCGACCTGCGTCTCGACCTCGCCGCGCGTACCCGACATCCCCTCGGTGTGACCGGCGGCCTTGGCGACGTCGCGTTGCGAACCGCCCGCCTCGCCGAGCGGGAAGAGGGTGTGGACCGCCGGGCTGAGTTCGCGCTTCTCGGACTTCTCCGGACGGCCCATCCGGTTGCCGATGCGGGTCGGCGCGCGCTCTCTGACCTCGAACGGCGCGACCTCGTTGACGGCCTTCACGGCGTTGTCGCCGTTCTCGTCGCCCCACGCACGGACCTCCGGAGAGAGGTCGGCGAGACCGCCCCACGTTCGCTCCAGGTCGGCGTCGAACCCCAACGAGCGAACGAGCAGTCGCCACTCCGGGACGCGAATCTCCTCGCCCTGGACGTGCTCGACGAGGAGCGCCTCCAGCGTCTCCCGGGTCCGCTCGTCGTCGGGGAGGACGAGGTCGCCGTCGCGAACTTCGGCGTTCTCGACGGTACTCGCGAACGCCGCGAACCGCTCGACGGAGACGTCGTGCCAGAGGTAGGTGTAGTCGGGGTGGAGCGGTACGTCGTAGTCGGTCGCCCACGAGAGCGCCTCCGCGGAGGACGGGTCGTCGAGGGAGACGCCGGGGTCGTCCCGCATCGCCTGCACGTCGGCGTCCGACGCCTCGAACTCCTGGACCCACCACTCGAACGTGTAGGACGCCGGCGCGAGAGGGTGGTTGTTCTCGACGAACTCGCCGTAGTTGACGAGGTACTCGCCGAGGTCGAGTATCTTCTCGACGCCGTTCCGGACCGCCAGGGCCACCTCGGCGTCGTCGATGCGGCGCACGTCGCCGTTCGCGAGGCGTACGGTGGGACCCTCGATGGTGTCGACGGGGACGACGCCCGCGGCCTTGCCGGGGCGTTCGGTCTTTATCTGCGTTCCCGCGGCGAGGAAGTCGTCGACGAGGTGCATCGTCGCCGGGTGGACGCCCGCGGTCGCGAACCCGTGGTTGCGCGCCCGACCGTAGTGCAGCCGGAACCCGCCCGGCGCGCAGGGGTGCGTGAAGACGGGGCGACCGGCGATGAGGTCCCGGAGGAACTTCTCCGATTCGTCCACGCGCGGCGGGCCGTCGCTGACGGCCGGTTCGTCGCCGTCGTCCGCCGCCTCGCTCGCCTCGCCGTCGTCCCCGCCGTCGTCCACCTCGTCCTCGTCACCGCCGCCCTCTCCGATCGTGCCGTCGATGAGGTCCTGGAGCCACGGCCAGTCCACCTCGTCGAGGTTGCGGGTGTAGCGCTGTATCTTCGGGGCCTTCAGCGCGATGCCCTCCGCGAGGACGAGACACATCCCGCCGCGGGCGGTGTTGGTGTCGACGCGTTCGAGGTCCCGGAACCCGGACACCTCCTCGTCGCCCGTGGACTCGCCGTCGAGCATGATGGGCATGTGCTCGGCGATGAACTTCGTCTCCTTGTCCTTCGGCGAGTACTGCAGGCCCGTCTCGCTGTCGTAGAGGTTTATCTCCTCGGCGTAGCGCTCTATCTCGTCGTCGCGGGCCTGGAACTCCTCGACGCCGACGAGCGTCCGGGTGTAGTCGGCGACGAGCACGGAGAGCGCCTGGGCGGTCCCGCCCGCGGACCGGATGGGGCCGGCGTAGTAGACGTTGACGAACTCCGTGCCGTCGTCGTTCTCCAGCAGTTCGACGCGGTCGATGCCTTCGATGGGTGCCGCGACGACGCCCTCGGTGAGCAGGGCGACCGCCGTCCGGACGGCGCCCTCGACCTTGCCGGCGCGGGTCTCGAAGTCGCCGACGTTGCCGGCCGCGAAGTCCTCGGCGAGTTCGAGGGCGGCCTCCTCTCTGCTCATCTCGCCTTCCAGTTCACGGACGCGCTCGGCGACGCCCTCGATGCCGAGGATGTTCTCGACGCGGTCGGCCATGTCCTTGGCGACCGGAATCTCCACCTCGGGCTTCGGGTCGGCGCTGTGTTCGCGGGCGGTCTCGGCGACGTCGAACGCCTCGTCCAGGTCGGCTTCCAGTCGCTCGAAGTACTGCCGGTCTGCGTCCCGCATACTACAGCCAGAGGTCGAGGTCGGTCGGTTCGTCGCGTTCGCGAACCAGCGGTTCGTCGAACGTTCGCACGTACAGTTCGCCGGCGAAGACCGTCGCCGAGTCGAGATGGCCCGCGAGCGCCTGTCCGGACTCACGCGAGAGCACCGCGTGGGTGTGGGCGAATCGCTCGCCGTCCAGCAGCGAGACGTTACCGACGCAGGCGGCCACCTCCATCGGCTCGTCGAAACTCACTTCGTGATACTCCTGGTCGTCCTGGTCGTAGTACCAGACGTCGGCGTCCTGGACCGCGCCCATGCCGACGAACCAGGCCGCGTCGATGCCTTCGTCGTCGGCGAGCGACTCTATCTCTTCGCGCCAGTCCGCACCGTGTCCGAGTCGAGCGACGAACTCCCGCTCCCCGGAGACCTCCCGATAGTCCATATCTGTCTTCAGTTCCGGCAGGGGCAAAAAAGGTTGAGTATCGTCGCGTTTCCGTCGCCGAGCGACCCCGTCGGGTTCTCGAACGGCTCGTCGACGTCCGAACGTACGGGTGGCGCGACTGGTCGTCGCGGAGTCGACCACGAAAAAACGATGGAAGGTCGGGGGGCTGTTCGTCGGGGACTATCGCCAGTCCGGAATCGAGGCAGTGTTCGCTACCGGCATAGAGATCCACGCACTGTCGCAGGTGATGTCGGCGATGACGAGTCGCTCTCCGTCACCGTCGTCGTCCACCGAGGCCATGACCTCGGCGTCGTTCACGACCGGTGCCGACACTGCAGCCGTATCCGGCGTCATACTTTGAGAGTCTATACCACGAGATATAAGACCTCCGAAATTGCGTAACACTAGCTAGCGAGTGACACTACTCGACGAGGAAACAGTCGGTGAACGTTGACATTGTTCGGCGAAACGCGACCAATACGTCATTAACATTCACGTTATATCGATTCTACTGGTCGTTTCCGTGACTCGAAACGCACGGTCTTGTCAGATAGACGTGGCAGAATGATTATTTTACAGGTAGAAATGATGCTATTTTCGGAGAAAAACACGGAGAGGATTGCTTCTGCAATAAACCGCCGGTTTAAGACGGTAATGGTCGGGATTCCAAGCGGTAAGTTTATCCACTATGACACACAACCAGACTTTGGATGACAGATACTGACAACCTGACCCGTCGGCGGTTTCTGAAAGCGACTGGCGGTGCAGCGACCGCGGCTGCGGTCGCGGGCTGCACGGGTGACAACAACAACAACAGCAACAATAACAACAACAACCAGAACAGCGGGAATCAGCTGAGTCTCATCAACTCCACGATGACCACGCTGGACCCGATCAAGGCCACGGACACGGCCTCCGGCACGGTCATCCAGCAAATATTCGACCCGCTGATGAACTACCCGAACGGGGAGACGAACGTCAAAAATCTCATCGCCAAGAGCCACTCCCTGTCGGACGACAAGAGGACGTACACCCTCAAGCTCAAGGAAGGCGTCCAGTTCCACGGTGACTACGGCGAGGTCACCGCGGAGGACGTCGTCTACTCCTGGAAGCGCCTGGCAATGTCGAAGAACTCCCGGCGCGCGTACTTCGTCCTCGATTCCATCGGCGTCAAACACGAGACCAAGACGGTCACGTACACGAACTCCGACGGCGAGGAGGAGGAGATGGAAGTCGCGAAGCCGGGCACGCTCGGCGTCCGGAAGAAGGACAAGTACACGGTGGAGCTGGAACTGGAGGAGCCGTTCCACTCCACGCTCGAGATGCTGGCGTACACCTCGTTCGCCGTCATTCCGAAGGGCATCGTCGGCGACATCAAGGGCGCCGACGGCGAGATGAAGTACAGCAAGTTCGCCACGAAGAACCCCATCGGGGCGGGCCCGTTCAAGTTCGGCAAGTGGCAGAGCAACCAGGAAGCCAAGGTCGACAAGTTCGAGGACTACCACGGCGAGAAGGCGAAGGTCGACAGCGTCCACTGGAAGATCCTCTCCGACTCGAACACGCGCTACACGTACGCGTTCGAGAACCAGAACGTCGACATCGCCTACGGCGGCGACCTCCCGACCTCCCAGTACAACCCGAAGAATATCAAAAACACCAGCACCGACGACCTCGGTCGCACCGTCGGGAAGTACGGTCCGGTGGCGGGGAACACGCTGGACTACCTCGGCGTCTCGACCATCGGCTCTTACTACATCGGCTTCAACACGAACGCGGTGCCGAAGCCGGTTCGGAAGGCCGTCGCGTACGCCGTCAATCAAGAGACCATCGTCAAGGAGATCTTCAAGCAGCGCGGGGAGCCGTCGTACCACTTCACGCCGCCGATGATCTATCCGGGCGGCGCGAAGCAGTACGAGCAGCACGCGAAGAACAACTATCCGTACGGGTACAACGAGGAGCAGCTCCAGAAGGCCCAGAAGCTCATCGAGGAGGAGACCGAGTACGGCAAGGGTAACCCGTTCAAGTTCACCTTCACGGTGTACCAGTCCTCGAGCACGTGGCCGAAGGTGGGCAAGCTCATCCGTGACAAGCTGCAGTCCGCCCACATCGAGATGAACGTCGAGAAGGCTCCGTTCTCCACGCTCCTCCAGCGCGGTCGCAAGGGCAACCTGCAGGCGTACTCGCTGGGCTGGATCATGGACTGGCCGGCACCGGACAACTTCCTGCAACTTCTGTACCCGCCGCTGTCGGACACCTCGAAATCCTCGCCCATCTCGTACACCAACTGGTCGGGAACGGAAGCGTCGGAGAAGGCGACCCAGGCCTGGGACAAGATCCAGAACAACACCGCGCCGACGGACGCCGCGACGAAGAAGCGCAACGAGGCGTACGTCGCCATGGAGGAGGCCAACTGGGACGACGTGGTCTTCCTCAACATGTACCACGACCTCTCGGAGCGCTTCACCTACGAGCACGTCGACGCACCCAAGTACGGTGGTGCTGACTTCAGTCGCCAAATGTACAACAAGGTGCAGCTCAACAACAAGTAGTAACGCCGTCAAGAGCTTCATTTTTCGTAAGAAGCAGTAGTAGCCGCCTCACTGCCCGAAAAGTGGGGGAGGTTATCGCAAGACATAATGATGAGAGCACGAAATTCGCATACGAATCAGTCATGAAAGCGGTTCATACTGGGTGCAACTCGAGATACAGGGCTGACAGGAAAGACGCGGAGGTGAGCCGACCGCCATGAGCCGCTGGCGGTACTTCGGCCGTCGCCTGTTGCTATCGATTCCGATTCTGGTGTTCGGAGCGTCGATAACGTTCGTCGTCATCCGCATGGGTCCCGTCGACCCGGTGGCGGCGATTCTTGGCCCCAAGGGGAACCCACAGGCGTACCAGCGCATCGCTAGCCAGCTCGGGCTCAACCAACCGCTCTGGCAACAGTACATCGACTACATGACCAACATGTTCACGCTCGACCTGGGCGACTCGTGGGTCGTCCAACCGGACACGAGCGTGTACTCGCTGGTCGGCAGCTACGCGCCGCGAACGCTGTGGCTCGGATTCTGGTCGGTCCTCATCGCCCTCTTCATCGGCATTCCGCTCGGATTCTACGCCGGACTCAACCCGAACACGTGGAGCGACTACGTCGCGTCGTTCGGCGGAATCGTCTGGCGTGCGATGCCAAACTTCTGGCTGGCGGTGCTCCTGATGCAGGTCCTCTCGAACTCCGAGAAGGTGCTGTTCGGCTTCGACTGGCAGAACTGGATCGTTCCGGTGAACGTCGTCGGTAATCCGCTGGGAGCCGGTCCCCTCACCGATCCGTCGAACCTCATCTACGCGATCAAGATGGTCGCACCCGCGGCGATCGTCCTCGGCTCGGCGTCGATGGGCAACGAGATGCGTATCGGCCGGACGGCGGTACTGGAGACGGTGAACTCGAACTTCATCGAGACGGCGCGCGCGAAGGGCGTACCGCCGCGGTCGCTCGTCTGGAAGCACATCTTCCGGAACGCGCTCATCCCGCTGGTGCCGATAATCACCGGCGAGGCGTTCCTGCTAATCGGCGGGTCCGTCCTCGTCGAGATCGTGTTCGGTATCAACGGCATCGGCTACCTGTTCTTCCAGGCGGTCATACAGGGTGACCTGCCCCTGGTCGGGTCGCTGATGTTCATCTTCATCCTGCTAGTCGTGTTCATCAACATCCTACAAGACCTGCTGTACACGCTGATCGATCCGCGTGTCGGCTACGAGGGAGGTGCCTGACGTGAGTATTTCAGACGACGAGAGCGAGAAGACGCTCGGCGAACGAGTCAGCGAGAACCCGCACCCGGCGACGGTGTGGTTGCTGGGCGCCGCCGCACTGCTCGCCGTGGAGTTCGGCGCGGTGGCTAACACCGTGATGGCGATGCCGTGGGAGCTGGTGGTGAACAGGCTTCCCGATGCCGTACAGCCGCTGTTCGCGCCGCTGGCCGCCGTCGGCGATGCGCTGGCGAACCTGCCGACGCTGCTCACGCGGGACATCTTCGACAACCAGGGCTGGCGCCAGCCCGGCGGCGGGTGGGAGGGGACGTTCCTCGACCTGGCCCCGGCGTACGTCTGGGGGCTCCGCGTCGTTCTCGTGTACGTGTACACGCTCGTGTGGCTGGGGTGGCTCTGGAAGGGCTACCTCACGTACCGCCGTCACTACCGGTACGCGGACTGGACGCCGCGTGACGACGTCATCGACCGGTTCCGCAACCACCACTGGGGGCTGTTCGGTGCGATTATCGTGTTCACGTTCCTCGTGATGGCCCTCTTCGCGCCGGCGCTCGGGCCGACGACGATCGAACAGAACATACAGAACCCCTACGCTCACGAGCTGAAGTACCTGACCGAAACCGGACAGGTCGAGACGGTCACCGTCGGCCAGGCCAACCTGTACAGCGGGTCCGACGGGACGAACAACGTGGGCCTCATGACCTACGACGACTACGGTCGGTTCCATCCGATGGGGACGCTCCCGACCGGCAAGGACCTGTTCACCTTCATCGTCCACGGAGCGCGCGTGTCGCTGTTCATCGGCGTCACCGCCATCGGACTGAGTGCGCTCCTCGCGGCCGGGTTCGCGCTACTGACGGCCTACTACAAGGGCCTCATCGACCTCGCCGTCGTCATCGTCGGCGACTCCATCATGTCGCTGCCGCGGTTGCTGTTGCTGCTGTTGCTGGCGTACGTCCTGCAGGGCACCTGGATAGCGAACATATACAACGGAGCGGCGGTACTGGCGCTGATATTCGCCGGCACCGGGTGGCCGTTCCTGTGGCGCGCGGTGCGCGGTCCCGCGTTCCAGGTCTCCGAAGAGGAATGGATAGACGCCGCGAAGAGCTTCGGACAGAAACCACGAATCACGATGCAGAAACACATGGCACCCTACATCCTCGGTTACCTGCTAGTGTACGCCTCGATGAGTCTCGGTGGCATCATCATCGCCGTCGCCGGCCTCTCGTTCCTGGGTCTCGGCGTCAATCCGCCGACGCCCGAGTGGGGGCGAGCTATCGACGTCGGACAGGCGTACGTGGCCACGAAGTCGTGGCACATCTCGATACTGCCGGGCGTCATGATCGTGCTCATCGTGACTGCGTTCAACGCACTCGGTGACGGCATCCGCGACGCCATCGACCCCAAGAGCGACACCGGCGAGGACGGCGGTTCCGAAGTCGCCGCTGCTGGAGGGAGTGGTGCGTAATGGCGTCGACAGAGTACACCGAGTCGGCGACGCGCGGCGACGCACTGCTCGAAGTCGAGGACCTCCAGACCGCGTTCTTCACGGACAAGGAGGTCATCCGCGCGGTCGACGGGGTCTCCTTCGACATCGAGCGCGGCGAAACCGTGGGCATCGTCGGCGAGTCGGGGTCCGGCAAGAGCGTCACCGCACGCTCCATCATGGGCCTCGTCGAGTCGCCGGGGCGCATTCTCGACGGTAGTAGCATCCGCTTCGACGGCGAAGAGCTGACGGACAAGAGCGAGAAGGAGTACCGCGAGTTACGGGGTAGCGACATCGCCATGGTGTTCCAGGACCCGCTGACGAGTCTCAACCCCGTCTACACGGTCGGGAACCAGATCAAGGAGGCGTTGCGCCTCCACCAGGGCCTGCGCGGGTCAGAGGCGACCGACGAAGCCATCAACCTGCTCGAAGCAGTCGGTATCCCGGACGCCGGGCGGCGGGTCAAGGAGTACCCCCACCAGTTCTCGGGTGGGATGCGCCAGCGCGCCGTCATCGCCATGGCGCTGGCCTGTGACCCCGAACTGCTCATCTGCGACGAACCGACGACCGCGCTGGACGTGACCATCCAGGCCCAGATTCTCGAACTCCTGCAGGAACTCCAGGAGGACCGCGACCTCGCCATCATGTTCATCACTCACGACATGGGCGTCATCGCGGAGATCGCCGACCGCGTGAACGTGATGTACGCGGGCGAAATCGTCGAGACGGCGCCGGTCGTCGAGTTGTTCGAGAACCCGCGCCACCCCTACACCCGGGGGCTGTTGAAGAGCATCCCCGGCAACAATCCGGGGAAGGAGCGGCTCTCGACCATCGAGGGCGACGTGCCGACGCCGAACGAACCGGCGACGTACTGTCGGTTCGCACCGCGGTGTCCGGAAGCGTTCGACGAGTGCGAGAAGGTCCACCCGGTTCCGGTCGACGTCAACGGGGAGACCGACGACCACACCGCCGCCTGCTTGCTGTATCCCGAGGACGTGTCCAAAGAGCAGGCGGTCGAGACGCATCGCGAAGCAGCTAACGAAAGCGAGGAACGAATATGAGCGAACAGAGCGTAAGGCAGACCGAACAGACGGTCACCGCCTCCGAAGGCGAGCCGCTCATCGAGGTCAACGACCTGAAGACCTACTACGGCGAGGGCGGCCTCATCGAAGACAACCCGGTCAAGGCCGTCGACGGGGTCTCGTTCGACATCGAGCGCGGCGAGACGCTCGGACTCGTCGGCGAGTCCGGTTGCGGGAAGACGACCCTGGGTCGCACCCTCATCCAGCTGGAGAGCGCGACCGAGGGCGAAGTACTGTTCGACGGCACCGACGTGACGCGGCTCTCCGGCGACGAGCTGAAGAACTGGCGGCGCAACAGCCAGATGGTGTTCCAGGACCCCGAGTCCAGCCTCAACGACCGGATGACCATCGGCGAAATCGTCCGAGAACCGCTGGACGTTCACGACTGGAAGACCGCGAAGGAGCGTCGTTCTCGCGTGCGAGAGCTGCTCGACGTGGTCGGGCTCCGACCGGAACACTACTACCGGTACCCCCACCAGTTCTCCGGCGGCCAGCGCCAGCGCGTCGGCATCGCCCGGGCGCTGGCGCTCGAACCGGAGTTCGTCGTCCTCGACGAGCCGGTGTCGGCGCTGGACGTCTCGGTCCAGGCCCAGATACTCAACCTGCTGGAGGACCTCCAGGACGAGTTCGGCCTGACCTACCTGTTCATCGCCCACGACCTCTCTGTCGTCCGCCACATCTGCGACCGCGTGGCCGTGATGTATCTCGGCCACATCATGGAGATCGGCGAGACCGAGGAGCTGTTCGCCGACCCGAAGAACCCGTACACGCGGTCGCTGCTGTCGGCCATCCCGGACCCGGACCCGACGAGCGACAGGGAACGCATCACGCTCCGCGGGACGCCGCCGAGTCCGCGCGACCCGCCCTCGGGCTGTCCGTTCAGCACGCGCTGTCCGATGAAGATACGGCCGGACGAGTTCCAGGACCTGGACGACGATGTCTGGATAGCCATCGAGGTGTTCCGCGAAGTCGTCCGCGAGCGCGAACGCGCCGACCGGAGTCTGACCGAGCGCGCGAGGGAGATGCTCGGGATGGCGACGCGGTACTCCGACATCGACGAAATACGGGAGGAACTGTTCGCCGACATCGACGTTCCCCCAGCGGTGCAGAAGCACGTCGACGAGGCCGCCACCTACATCGACGACAACGACGACGAACAGGCCCGTGAGTACCTCCGGGACGTGTTCGGTAGCATCTGCGACGACGAGTCGCCCGACGACCACCTGGTCAGCGACACCGGCCGGTTCAGTCACTGCCACCGACACCTGGAGGAGTACACCGAACCGGACGAGTTCACGCCCTACGCCAATCGCTGATGAGTCACGTCGACCGGTCACCGCGTCGCCTGCGGCAAGCGCTCGACGCCGTGGTGTACTCCGTAGCGGTGACCGGAGTCGTGTTCGCGTTCGGGAGCGTCGTCAGTTTCGCCGTCGGGGCGGGGCTGGTCGGCGTGAAGTACACCCTCTTTCTCGTCGGGCTCCTGCTTTTCGGCTACGGGACGTTGCAGTTGCGCCCCAAGCGGCCGTGGGACGTCACCAAGACCGACGACGAGGTCGAAATCATGCGGCGGGACGGCGAGGACAGCAAGCAGAGCATCGGGTCGCGCGAGGAGACGGCGTTCCAGTCGACCGTCCAGCGGATTCCACCGCTCTCGCACTACTCCATTCCCCCCGAGGAGCGACTGTCGCCCGGCGTGAAGTTGTTCATCTCCAGCCTCGCGGTCCTCGGCACGTCGTTCGCGATGGAGGCCGTCTTCGGCGTCGGCGTGTAGCAACAGGCTTTACCTCTTCGAAGTCGGACATGCCGGTATGCCAGAAGCTGGCGACGAGGGACCCGACTACGCCGAGCGTATCGCGGCCAACGCCGACGTCGAGAAAGACGCCTGGCAGCGCACGCTCGACGACATGGAAGCGACGGCCGAGGAACTCGAAGCGGAGGGCTGGGACGTCGTGGCGATTCCGGCGAGTCACACCGCGCCGGAACACCCGGAAGCCGGCGACAGCGACCGATTCGGATTCGTCTACGTCATCCCGGACAACTACGTCGACGAGTTCACCGAGGCGTTCGAGGCGGGGTCGTTCCCGAAGTACCGCGTCTACCGCAACGAGATGGGGTCGCGGGTGTTCCAGCTCACCGAGTTCCTGGACCCCGAATCCGAGACCGTCATCCTCGTCGCCGGAACGTACGAGATGATGCACGCCCCGGCGCTGGTGAAGACCGCAATGCGGGAAGACGAGATGTACAGTCACGTCCAGACCCTCGACGAGACGGTACACGGCTCGTTCCGCCACGACGACTACGAGAAGTTCTTCCCGGACCCGCAGCGGTACGAAGACTACGTGGTCGAAGCGAACGTGGGCGACGACGAAGACGAAGCGTAGTCGGCGAAGCGTCGGGACCTCACGGCCCTCGCGAGTTCTTCTCGACCGCATCGGTTCGCTCGGCCAGCGCCCGCAGTAGCGGTCGCTCGCGGCCCGTATCGGGGACACAGTCGACGGCGGCGCGGCTGCGCCGAACTCGCAGACGGCCGACGGCGTCCACCGTGTTCTTCGCAGGGTACAAGAAGGGTGAAACCGTACTCGGCGCGTATGAACGTTGCCGAAGCGATGACGCCTCGCTCCGACGTCGTCACGGTCGAGCTACCGGGTACCCGAGACGACGTGCTAGAGTATCTCCAGGAGCGGTCGTTCTCGTCCGTGCCGGTCGTCAAGGAGACGGACGAGGGCGAGACGTATCGCGGCCTCATCTCGCGTGACGACCTCATCGAGAACCCGGACGAGGACCAGCTCGCCATCCTGATGCGAGAGGTGGCGACGACGACGCAGGACGCCACCGTCGAGGAGGTGGCGGCGCTGATGCTCGAGGAGGGAACGCGCCGCGTGCCGGTCGTCGACGGTCGGCTGGAGGGCATCGTCACCGTCACCGACGTGGTCCGGGCCATCGCCGACGGGGACGCCGACGGCGACACCGAAGTCGGCGAACTGGCGAGCCGGGACGTGAACACCGTCTACGTCGAGACGCCGCTGACGGTCGCCGAGCGGGAGCTGTTCTACGCGAACCTCCCCTACGCCATCGTGCTGGACGAGGAGGGCGAGATGGACGGCGTCCTGACGGAGGTCGACATCATCGACGTGGCGCAGGTCGTCGAGGGGGAGGACGACACCGGCGGGAGCATCGCCGACGAGGACGACGACTGGATGTGGGAGGGCATCAAGTCGGTCGGTCACAGCTACATCCCGACGCGGAACGTCAGGATTCCCTCCGCGCCCGTCGAGGAGTTCATGACGGGCGACGTGGTGACGGTCACGGAGCGCAAGACCGCCCGGGACGTCGCCCGGACGATGCTCCGGCACGACATCGAGCAGGTGCCGCTGGTCCAGGGCGACGAACTGGTCGGCGTCGTCCGGGACGTGAACCTGCTGGAGGCGTTGCGATGAGCGAGACGGACCTCGTGGAACTGGCGAAGCGTCGGGGCTACTTCTTCCAGGCGAACGAGGCGTACGGCGGCGTCGCCGGTTTCTACACGTACGGCCCGCAGGGGGCGTCGCTGAAGCGCAACGTCGAGGAGTCCTGGCGAGACCGGTTCGTCGTCCGGGAGGGCAACGTCGAGATAGACTCGCCCACCGTGACGCCCGAACCCGTCTTCGAGGCGTCCGGCCACCTCGACGGGTTCGACGACATGCTCGTCGAGTGTGAGGAGTGCGGCGAGAGCCACCGGGCCGACCACCTCGTCGAGGACGCGAGCGACATCGAGGACGCCGAGACGTACCCGCCGGAGGAGGTCGCGGAACTGCTCGCGGACCTCGACCTGGAGTGTCCGTCCTGCGGCGCGGACCTCGCCGGCCAGTCGGTCGAAGAGTTCAACCTGATGTTCGAGACGTCCATCGGCCCCGGCAGCGGCCAGTCCGGCTACCTCCGGCCCGAGACCGCACAGGGCATGTTCGTGGAGTTCCCGCGGCTCAAGGAGTACGCCCGCAACCAGCTTCCGTTCGGCGTCGCCCAGATCGGCAACGGCTACCGCAACGAGATAAGCCCGCGGAACGCCCTGCTGCGCGCCCGGGAGTTCACGATGGCGGAACTGGAACTGTTCGTCGACCCCCAGGAGGACCGGCCGGACCTCGACGCGGTCGCGGACGTGGAACTGCCGCTCTACTCGGCCGAGCGCCAGGCGGCGGACGGCGAGGAGTACGAGTACCTGACGCCGCGGGACGCGCTGGACGCCGGCGTCGTCAACGGCGAGTGGGTGGCGTACTTCCTCGCGGTGTCGAAGCGCTGGTTCGAGCGCGTCGGCGTGGACATGGACCGGTTCCGGTTCCGCCAGCACCTGTCGGGCGAACTCGCCCACTACGCCAGCGACTGCTGGGACGCGGAAGCCGAAATCGAGGGCGACTGGGTGGAACTGGAGGGCGTCGCCAACCGGACCGACTACGACCTGAAGAAGCACGCCGACCACGCCGACGACAACTTCACCGTCTTCAAGCAGTACGACGAGCCGAAGACGGTCGAGCGCGTGACGGTGGACCCCGACATGAGCTACCTCGGCCCGGAGTTCGGCGGTGCCGCCGCGGACGTGGCCGACGCGCTCGAAACGCTCGCCGAGCGCAACCGGGCCGCGTTCGAGAGCGAGGACGTCACCGTCGAGGTCGACGGCGAGGCGTACACCGTCCCCGTCGAGAAGACGGGCTTCAGCGTCGACGAGGTCAAAGAGAGCGGGGAGCACGTCACGCCCCACGTCATCGAACCGGCGTTCGGCGTCGGTCGCGTGGTCTACACCGTGCTTGCCCACGCCCTCGACGCGGACGAGGTCGACGGCGAACGACGCCAGGTGCTGCGCCTCCCGCCAGAGATCGCCCCGACCACGGTCGGCGTGTTCCCGATGATGGACAAGGACGGCATGGGCGAACTGGCGCGCGACCTCGCGGCCGACCTGCGCGCTCGCGGTCTCGACGTGACCTACGACGACTCGGGCAACATCGGCCGGCGCTACCGCCGCCAGGACGAGGTCGGCACGCCGTACTGCGTGACGGTCGACTACGAGAGTCTGGAGGCGGACACCGTCACCCTGCGCGAGCGCGACTCGACCGACCAGGTGCGGGTCGACATCGACGACCTGCCGCACCTGCTCGCCGACCTCCGGGCCGGCGAGCTCTCGTTCGACGACCTGCGGTAGAGCCGTGCGCAGCGAGATAAAGCGTCGTATCGTGCACGTCAGCGGAACGGGGATGCCCGCCCTCTACCTGCTGGACCTCGTCACCTGGCAGCAGTTGCAGGGACTGCTGGTTCTGGGCTCCGCGAGCGCGCTCGTGCTCGAAATCGTCCGGCTGTTCGTCGGACTGAACTGGCGTATCTTCGACGAACTCACCCGCGAGTACGAACAGGAGAACCTCGCGGGCTACGCGCTGTACGCCTTCGGGATGACGGCGACGGCGCTGGCGTTCAAACCGCGGGTCGCCGTCCCCGCGATACTGATGCTCACCATCGCCGACCCCATCAGCGGCGTCCTCGGCTCCGGCGAACTCGGCGTGAAGGCGGCGCACACGCTGCTCGTCACGTTCGCCGTCTGCGTCACCATCGCCTCGCTGCTGGGGTTGCCGTTGCTGGCCGCGGTGCTGGGCGCGCTGGTCGCCACGCTGGCCGACGGCGTGAAGCCCGTCGTCGCGGGCTACGTCATCGACGACAACCTCACCATTCCCATCGGCGCGGGCGTGGCGATGTTCGTCGGCGTCCGGTATCTGCCGACCGTGGCGTAGTCGGAGCCGTCGGTACCCGGACCGTCGCCGGGCAGGTCTGGCCGGGGACGGTGGCCCGACGGACGACGGCCGGGCGTCCGGGTGGAGTTCGTTCGCTCGAACGGCGTCGGTCGGCTCGTCCCATAATCTACGTGACCTTTATTGGCTCGCCCGCGGAACCGGGGACCATGCGAGCCATCTTTTTCGACCTGGACGGAACCCTGGTCGAGTTCGGGCGGGACTACGAGGACATCCTGGCCGACGCTATCGAGGCGGTCGCGGACGAGACGCCCGACGGAGCGCTAGAAGCCTACAGCGACGCGTTCTACGCCAACTTCACGGCGTGCAAGTCGGACCCGATTCGGCGCGCGTTCGGCGAGACCGACGTCGCCGCGGACCCCGAGGCGCTGGCGGACGCGCTCCGGTCGCACGAGGTCGAGGCGTGCCGGACGCCGGACGACGCCGACGCCGCGCTCTCGCGGTTGGCCGAGGAGTACGAACTCGGCGTCCTCACCAACGGACTCCGCGAGTGGCAGTGGGAGAAGTTCCGGGCAAGCGGTCTCGCGGAGTTCTTCGACGCGTTCGTCGCGTCGTACGAGGCCGGCGCGCACAAGCCCGACCCCGCGCCGTTCCGCCTCGCCGAGCAGCGACTCCCGGCGGACGAGTACGCGATGGTCGGCGACGCCGACGCCGACGTCGAGGGCGCGAGAAGCGCCGGGTGGGCCGCACACCGGTACGACGGCGACGGGTTCGGCGACCTCCCCGAAGCACTCCGGTGGGGATAACCGACGCCGGCCTTTACTTTCACCCTGCTACGCGAACCCTTTAACTGCAGGACGACCAAACGTCCCTCGAATGGCTGCCACGGACGCGGAGACAGACTACGTGGACCACCCACTGCTGTCGCCGGAGTTCATCGAGCGACGGCTCTACCAGATTCAACTGGCCGGCACCGCGCGCAACCACCACACGCTCGTCTGCCTGCCGACGGGGCTCGGGAAGACGACGGTCAGCCTGCTCGTCACGGCCGAGCGACTGAACGAGGTCGGCGGGAAGTCGCTGCTGCTCGCGCCGACGAAACCGCTCGTCAACCAGCACGCGGAGTTCTACCGGGAGGCGCTCGCGATTCCCGAGGACGACGTCGTCGTGTTCACCGGCGAGGTACGGCCCGAGGAGCGCACCGAACTCTGGGAGGACGCGCAGGTCGTCATCGCCACGCCGCAGGTCGTCGAGAACGACCTCGTCGGCGGGCGCATCGACCTCGGCCCGGTCACCCACGTCACGTTCGACGAGTGCCATCGCGCGACCGGCGACTACGCGTACAACTACATCGCCGAGCGCTACCACGCCGACGCCCGCTCGCCGCTCGTGACGGGGATGAGCGCGTCGCCCGGCGGCGACGAGGAGACCATCCTGGAGGTCTGTGAGAACCTCGGCATCCGCGAGGTCGAGGTGATGACCGAGGAGGACAGTGACGTCTCCGAGTTCACCCACGACACGGACGTCGAGTGGGTGCGCGTCGAACTACCCGACGACATCCTGGAGATTCGGGACGCGCTGAACGAGGTCATCAGCGACCGCCTCGAACGGCTGAAGGAACTCGGCGTCGTCAACACCACCCGACCGGACGTCTCCCAGAAGGACCTGAACAAGGTACGAGGAGAGCTCCAGAAGCTCATCGACAACGACCAGTCGGAGGGGTACAAGGGCATGTCCGCGCACGCGGAGGTGATGAAGCTCCGGCGCGCGGTCGAACTCGTCGAGACCCAGAGCGTCGAGTCGCTGCGTCGCTACTTCGAGCGCCAGCGCAACGCCGCGCGGTCGTCCGGCGCGTCCAAGGCGAGCCAGCGGTTCGTCTCGGAGCCGAAGGTACAGGAGGCGATGCGGAAAGCCGAGGCGTACGACGAGCGCCATCCGAAGTTCCGGAAGGCCCACGCGAACGTCGCACAGGCGCTCGTCGACGGCGGCGAGCGCATCATCGTCTTCACCGAGTCCCGGGACACCGCGGAGACGCTGACGGAGTTCTTCGGCGAGCACTTCGACACCCGGCGGTTCGTCGGGCAGGGGGACAAGGACGGCAGCGACGGGATGACCCAGAAAGAACAGCAGGAGGCGCTCGACGAGTTCCGCGCCGGCGAGTTCGAGGTGCTGGTCTCCACGTCGGTCGCCGAGGAAGGCCTGGACGTTCCGGAGGTCGACCTCGTGCTGTTCTACGAACCCGTGCCGACGGCGGTTCGGTCCATCCAGCGAAAGGGCCGGACCGGCCGACAGGCCCAGGGCCGCGTCGTCGTCCTGCTCGCCGAGGACACCCGCGACGAGGCGTACTTCTGGATATCGAAGCGCCGCGAGGACAAGATGGAGGAGGAACTACGCGCGCTGAAAGGCGTCGCCGACAACGTGGAGGAGCAACTGGACGACAGCCAGCAGACGCTCGGCGACTTCGAGGACGGCCCGTCGAGCGACCCGGGCGGCGCGACCGACTCCGGAACGAGCGCGGCCGCCGACGGGGACGCGACGGGCACGAGCGAGGTCGCCCACGGCCTAGAGGAGTTCGCCGAGGAGACCGGGGGACGGTCCGCGGACGAACTCGACGGCGCAGTCGCCACGGCGCGCGGCGAGGAGAACACCGAGATAGTCGCCGACCAGCGCGAACTCGACGCGAACGTCGCCCGCGACCTCTCGGCCCGGGACGGCGTCGACGTGCGCCTCGAGACGCTCGCGGTGGGCGACTACATCCTCAGCGACCGGGTGGCGGTCGAGCGCAAGACGGTGGGCGACTTCCTCGACTCGCTGGTCGGCGGCGACCGCTCGGTGTTCGAGCAGGTCGGCGACATGACCCGCCACTACTCCCGGCCCGTGCTGGTGCTGGAGGGCGAGGGACTGTACGAGCAGCGCAACGTCCACCCGAACGCGATTCGGGGCGCGCTGTCGTCGCTCGCGGTCGACTTCGGCGTCAGCGTCCTGCAGACCGACGGCGAGGACGACACCGCCGACCTGCTGGAGGTCGTCGCCACCCGCGAACAGGAGTCGGCCGACCGCGAGGTGTCGGTCCACGGCGAGAAGCAGGCCAAGACGCTCGACGAACAGCAGGAGTACGTCGTCGCCGCCATCGCCGACATCGGCCCGGTGACGGCGCGGTCGCTGCTGTCGACGTTCGGGAGCGTCGAGGCGGTGATGACCGCGGAGAAGGAGTCGTTACTGGACGCGGAGGGCGTCGGCGAGGTGACCGCCGACCGCATCCGCGAAGTCGTCGCCAGCGAGTACGAGGGGTGACGAGCGTCGACGGCGACCGAAAAGGGGTCGTTGTACTGGCACCGACGCGCGAGCGACGACCGGGCAATCGTTCGTTACTCGGCGTAATCCAGGAATTCGCGACCAAACGGCAGTAATGCGGCAATGTGGTCACGAAACCAGTAGTTGCGGAAGGAATCGGCGTTCTGAACGAACGAAAACGGCGTGAACGGTCAATCTGGATTAAACCCCGCGTACCCATCGTTAGGTCGAGGGGTGAATCACGCTGACTCGACTCATAGAGCGAGGCACGAAGCGAGACGACGAAGAGGAGACTCCCCGGGTCGAACTGCTGTACGGGGACCCACAGCACGAGACCAGCGCGGAGACCGTCGAAAAACACCTGTACGGTGAGCCACAGCACGACGTGGTCGAGGACGGCTTCCCGGAGGAGTTCGACCCCGACGTGGGTCGCGCGTTCGACTGGCTCGGCCGCCAGATCGACGTCAGTTTCGACCGTCGCTTCGACTAGGGAACGACCGTGACAGCTACTTCTTCCGACCGTAACACCGTCTCGGCGGCGCTACCGAGGATGGCGCGTTCGACGGTGCCGGAGCTCTCGTGACCCATCACGACGTGGTCGTAGCCGCGCTCGGCGACGAGGTCGAGGATGTCCCTGCCCACCCGGTCGGCGGGACGAAACTCCAGTCGCACGTCGGTCGACAGTTCCGGGTCGTCGTCGATGTCTTCCTCGGCGAGTATCTCGCGGGCGTTCTGGAGGATGGCCTCTGTCGCGTCGGTCTCTTCGTCGGTGACGTGGACGACGTGAAGCGAGGCCTCGAACCGGCGTGCGAACTCGGCTGCGAACCGGAGCGCCCGTGTGCTACACTCCGAACCGTCGACCGGTGCCAGGACCTTCATACAGGGACATGAGTCGATTCGTGCTTAACGGTTCGCCCGGTCGAGCGCCGCCAGCGCCTCCGCCGCCTCTCGAGTGGCGGCCAGAACGTCGCGAGCGCGCGCAACGTCGTCCGTGGCCTCGGCCTCGCGCGCGAGCCGCGTCAGCTTCCGCACCAGCGCGTCGCGCGCCTCGTCGAGGTCGCCGCCCGCGTCGGGCGCGGGCCGAACGGGCTGGACCGATTCGCCGCGGTTCGGTCGCTCGCTGCGGTCCGACGGACTCCGGCTGGCGGACCCGTCGCATCCCGACGATTCGCCGGTCTGGCTCGGCGGCGTTCGCGTCCCGGTTCGGTCGGTGGGTCCCGTACCGGGCTGTTCGCTCGACTCGCCGGACTGCGACGACCTGCTCTGACTCGGCGGAGCGCGCCGGGACCGGGACCGGGACGTCGCCGGCGGTCGGGGCGTCCCGTTCCCGGCTTCGGTGCCGACTGCCGGCTGGTCGGACCCGGACGGCCCCCCTTCGGGGTCGGCGTTCCCCGTCTCCGCGGCGTTTGGCTCCGTCTCGCCCGGCTCCGCGTCGTCCGGCGTCGCTTCGCCGGCCGCGTTCGAGTCGGCCTCTTCGGTCTCGACCTGGCCGGTCTCGTGCTGGCAGGTGGGGCAGAACTCCGTGCCGTCGTACCGGAAGATGGGGTCGCCGCAGGTGTCACAGTGCTTGCCCGTCATCGTCGCCCCCTGGAGGAGCAACTCGCTCATGCGCTGGGTGGCCTTGCGGTCCTCCTGTTCCTGTTCGTACTGCTGGCGGAGTTTCTCTCGCTCGGCTTCCTTGTCGAAGTCGCTCATGTGTACATGGATGGTACGCCGGCCTCTTGCGCCTTTCCCTCCGGAACGCGCCGGAGAGACCGGCTCCCGCTTCGTGCGGAGATTTAAGTAAGGAACGGGACCAACCCCGGCGTGTCGAAGCGTCCGTTCCACGAAATCGAAACCGCCGCGTACTGTCCCCGGAAACTCTACTACCAGCGCCGCGATACGGTCGACGTTCCGGACCGCGTCGTCGACCGCCGCGAACTCGCCTTCGAGTACGACCGCCTGCTCGACGCGAGTCCGACGGACCTCGCCGACCTGCCCCTCGAACTCTCGCCCGAGGAGTTCCAGGCGAACCTCGAACGCGCCGCCGACGGCGACGCCTGGTCGCAACTCTGTACCCCCGACGAGCGCGAGCGACTGGTCGAGGGCAAGGACTGCCGAGGCGTCGTCCACAAGGTGCTCGACCGCGACGCACCGGTGCCGTCGATGGTGTTCACCGGCGCTCCGCCGAACCAGGGCGTCTGGGAGCCACAGAGCGTCCGCGCCGTCGCCGCAGCGAAGGCGCTCGCCTGGGAGCACGAGACGGCGGTCGACCGCGCGTTCGTCGAGTACCCCGCGTACGGAATCGTCCGCGAGATCGGCCTCACGACCCGCCGCAAGGCCGCCTACCGGCGCGCGCTCCGGATGGCCCGGGCCATCGACGGCCCGCCGCCACGACTGCGGAACGACGCGAAGTGCGACGCCTGCGAGTACCGCGCCGAGTGTGGCGTGAAGACGCGCTCGCTTCGGTCACTGCTTGGCTAGCCACGCGGCGACCGCGTCGGCGTTCGACCCTCGACGGAGAATCTCGCCGGACGCGACGTTCACGACCGTGCTTCCCGTGCCGCCCGTCTCGCCGCCGTCGAGGACGACCGCGGCGGCCTCCCGGATTTCGGGGTCGAGGTCCGCGAGGCGGCGCGCGCTCGCCCGGCCGCTCACGTTCGCGCTCGTGCTCGTGACGGGCGCGACCTCGCGGAGGAGCGCGAGCGCGAGGTCGTGGTCCGGGACGCGGACGCCGACGCGCTCCCGGCCGGCAGTGAGCACGTCCGGCACGACGTCGGTTTTCCGACAGAGAAGGGTGACGGGACCGGGCAGGAACTCGCGCGCGAACCGCCGCTCGCGCTCCGTGAGCCTGACGTACTCCCGCGCGGCCTCCACGTCGGGGACGGCCAGCGAAATCGGGTCCTCACGGGACCGCTGCTTCGCGGCGAACACTCGCTCGACGGCGTCTTCGTCCAGCGCGTCGGCACCCAGACCGTACACGGTCTCGGTCGGATAGACGACCAGGTCGCCGCTTCGAATCGCGGCGGCGGCACGTTCGATGTCGGTCATGCCGGGTGTTCGTGCTCGCGAAAAAAAGACGTTGGGTCGTGGCGTCGGCGGCCCGGAGCAGCGACGGCTTCCGGCCTGCCCGCGCCGGCGATGAGACCCTGGCCGCCGTTACAGCGCTTCGATGGCCGCTTCGACCGCGTCGTAGTCCGGGAAATCGGGCCACTCGCTCGCGACCCAGGCGTACTCGACGGTCCGGTCTGAGTCGAGCAGGAAGACGGCCGGTCGGTGCTCGCGGACGCCCGTCATGCCGTCGAGGTCGTGAGCGACGTCGTACTCGTCGGCGACGGTCGCCGCCGGGTCGCTGAACAGGCGGAAGTCGATGTTGCGCTCCTCGATGAGCGTCTCGTGCTCGTACGGCGTAGAGATGGAGCAGCCGACGACGCGCAGGTCGTGGTCTTCCTCCCAGGCGCGGTCGCGTAGCTCGTTCCATATGTACGTTCCGGGGAACGCGCCGTCCATCGTGTAGAAGACCAGCAGCGTCGGTCCCTCGGCGGTCACCCCCGAGAGCGCGGCGTCCTCCCAGTACTCGTCGTTCACCAGCGGACGAGTGAAATCGGGCGCGGTGTCGCCCTCCTCGGGATGGTCCGTCTCGGCGAGTTCGACGACCTCGAAGTCGACCATCAGGCCTCACCCCTGTCGGTCGCCGCGTCGTCTGTTGCGGCCCCGTCGCCATAGGTTGCGTCGAGGTAGTCGACGATGTTCGCGCTCTCGCTCATCGTGACGCCCGTGGCCTCGTCGACGATGGCGGGGACGGTGCGCTTCCCGCTGATGCGCTTGACCACGTTGCGGTCGCTGTGCATCGGTTCGACGAACCGCGACCGGTAGTCGAGGTCGTGCTCGTCGAGCTTCCGCACCACGCGCTCGCAGAACGGACACGCCTGCAGTCGGTACAGCGTGATGGCGGGCTCGTCGGTCTCTGTGCTCATGTCCGTGTCGTTGGGGCGAAACGTCCGTAAGGGCTTCGTCCGCGGCAGCGACGGCCCGGAAATCAACGGCAAAAGAATAAAGAGTTAATCCCGCCGACAACCAAGGTGGGTTACTGAATGGCGCTTTCCCTAACGCAGGTAGCACTCTGGCAGACGTCGTCCGCTGCCGGGATACTCGGTATCGAGTTGACCGACAGCCTGATAACGTGGCTCGGCGTGCTCGCTATCGTCGTACTCATCGGTCTGTCGGCGTTCTTCTCCTCGTCCGAGATAGCGATGTTCTCGCTAGCCAAGCACCGCGTCGACGCGCTCGTGGAGGACGAGGTGCCCGGAGCGAAAACGGTCGCTGCGCTCAAGGACGACCCCCACAGACTGCTGGTGACGATCCTGGTCGGGAACAACATCGTCAACATCGCGATGTCCTCGATAGCCACGGGGCTGCTCGCCCTCTACCTGAACCAGGGACAGGCGGTCGCCGTCGCGACCTTCGGCATCACGGCGCTCGTCCTGTTGTTCGGGGAGAGCGCGCCGAAGTCCTACGCCGTCGAGAACACCGAGTCGTGGGCGCTCCGCATCGGGAAGCCGCTGAAGTACTCCGAGTACCTCCTCCTGCCGCTCGTCATTCTGTTCGACCGCCTGACCCGCATCGTCAACCGCGTCACCGGCGGTCGCTCGGCCATCGAGACGTCCTACGTCACCCGGGACGAGATTCAGGACATGATCGAGACGGGCGAGCGCGAGGGCGTCATCGAGGAGGACGAACGCGAGATGCTCCAGCGCATCTTCCGGTTCAACAACACCATCGCCAAGGAGGTGATGACCCCGCGGCTGGACATGACCGCCGTGCCAAAAGACGCGAGCATCCAGAAGGCCATCGAGACGCTCGTCCAGTCGGGCCACGAGCGCGTCCCGGTCTACGAGGGGAGTCTCGACAACGTCATCGGCGTCATCCACATCCGGGACCTCGTGCGCGAACAGCAGTACGGCGAGGCCAGCGGCTTCGACCTCGACGACGTCATCCAGCCGACGCTGCACGTCCCCGAGAGCAAGAACGTCGACGAACTGCTCACCGAGATGCGCGAGAACCGGATGCAGATGGTCATCGTCATCGACGAGTTCGGAACGACGGAGGGGCTCGTCACCATGGAAGACATGGTCGAGGAGATCGTCGGGGACATCCTCGAAGGCGAGGAAGAGGAGCCGATCGAGTACGTCGACGAGGACACGATAATCGTCCGCGGCGAACTCAACATCGACGAGGTCAACGAGGCGCTCGACATCGAGCTTCCGGAGGGCGAGGAGTTCGAGACCATCGCCGGGTTCATCTTCAACCGCGCCGGTCGCCTCGTCGAGGAGGGCGAGAACATCGACTACGACGGCACCCGCCTCCACGTCGAGCAGGTCGAGAACACGCGCATCATGAAAGCGCGCATCACGCGACTTGAGGAGGCGACGGCCGAGGACGAATCCGACGAGTCCGAGGCGGTCGAGGAGAGCGTCGGACCGAGCACCGAGTAGCGCCTTCTTCAGGGTGCCAGCGTCTGGAACGGCCTACTTTCGGTTCCAGACGTGAAACGGCTCGCGGTACGAGATACGAGATTCGACTCACCGAACAGCTACCGGTGGTCGCCAGTTCGACCGGCTACCGGATGTCGCCCGACGAACCCCTGTAGAGGGGTAGCGCGCTCACCGCGAGCGACCGAAGTGAGCGAGAGAGCGAGCGGGCCAAGCGACGACCGGTGCGAGGCGCGAAGCGTCTCGGAAAGCGAGCGGCGAAGCCGCGAGCAAGGGAGGAAGGAGTGTCTTCCTGAGCGCAGCGAACGAAGGCTCGGAAGACGCAGCGCGTCTTCCGGCGCTTTTAGTCGTTTCAGAAGGAGACGTTCGTCTCCATCCCCTCGGTGGCGTCGTCCAGGCCGTCCTGCTGGACGTTCTCGGTCATCCGGTCGGAGATCTCGCGGTCCCGGAGGACGTTCTCGAACTCGTCGGTGTAGCGGTGGTTGACGGTCCTCGCGGCGTCTTTCGCCGCGACGACGCGTCGGTAGTGTCGGACGGCCGACTCGCTCGCGTCGAGTTCGGCGGCGCAATTCGCGACGGTGACGTCGTCTTCGAGCAGTTCGCGAAGTTCGACGAGGTCGAAGGGTGCATCGGCCTCGCGGAAGAGGTGGAGGTCCACGCGGGCGCGAGCGACGGTCTCCTCGTCGGCGTCCCCGAGGTTGTCGGCGATTTCGGCGTCGGACTCGCTGGCGTAGTACCCCCGGACGACCGTCACGAGTTCCTCGTCCGACAGCGTCGTCTCGAACTCCTGCTCGTCTCGCATCTGGGCGACGACCTCGCGCAACCGTTGTTCCACGTCGGCTTCCGAGTTGAGGGAACCGTGGGTGGCCTCCTGGGTCTCCGTGACGGTCTCCTCGTCCGTCACGTCCATGAAGATGTCGCGGAGTTCCTCGGTCTTCTCGTCCATGGGCCGTGACTCATGACCGGGTGTTATAAAAAACTGTCGGGGTGCCGATGAAATTTTCCGAGCGAGGAGAGACGAACACAGTCTGTCAACCGAAGGTATAATTCAAGTTGACGAGAGAGGTCGGGACATGGCAACCGAAACCGAGTCGGTCGACCTCGTCGGCGAGGAGGCTGTGGAGAACGTGGCGCGGACCGCCCTCTTCGCCGCCGTCGTCGGCGCGTTCGCTTACGTGTCGTTCCCGAACCCGCTCGCTCCGTCGATTCCCGTCACGTTACAGGTGCTCGGCGTCTTCCTCGCCGGCATCTTCCTCGGGCCGGTGTGGGGCGGGGCCTCGATGGTGCTCTACCTGCTCGCAGGGGCCGTCGGCGCGCCGGTGTTCTCCGGCGGCTCTGCCGGCGTCGGCATGCTGCTGGGGTACACCGGCGGCTACCTCCTCTCCTACCCGCCCGCGGCGTTCGTCATCGGCGCAGTCGTCCACGGCGGACTCGACCTGCGCGACCCCCAGGCCGCGAGCGTCGGCCGCCTCGTCGCCGCGCTGCTGGTCGGCACCGTCGTCATCTACGCCTGCGGGACCGTCGGCTTCGCTATCGTCCAGAACGTCGGCCTCGTGGAGGCGTTCACGCTCTCGGCGCTCGCGTTCGTCCCGTTCGAGGCGTTCAAGATCGCCGCCGCGGTCGGCATCGTCCGCAGCGACCGCATCGCCGCGGAATGATAGAGACGCGGAATCTCAGCGCGCGCTTCGGCGAGACGGTCGCGCTCGACGACGTCTCGCTGACGATTTCGGACGGCGAGTTCGTCGTCCTCGCCGGCCCGAACGGGAGCGGGAAGACGACGCTCGTCCGCCACTTCAACGGCCTGCTCGCCCCGGATACGGGGGACGTGCTCGTCGACGGAACGCCGGTCGACGACGACCTCGTGGCCGCCCGCACGCGCGTGGGGATGGTGTTCCAGAACCCCCGCGATTCGTTCGTCGCGGCCACCGTCGGCGCGGACGTGGCCTTCGGTCCGGAGAACCTCGGACTCGACCGCGACGAGATAGAGCGCCGCGTGGCCGACGCGCTGGCGGCGGTGGGGATGACGGGGCGGCGCGAGGAGCGCATCGACGCGCTGTCGGGCGGCGAGCGCGAGCGCGTCGCCATCGCGGGTGCGCTGGCGATGGAACCGGCCCATCTCGTGCTCGACGAACCCTTCACCGGCCTCGACGCCCCGGCCCGCGAGTCGGTCCTCGAACGCCTCGCGTCGCTGCACGACGAGGGGACGAGCCTGGTCGTCGTCACGCACGACCTTCGGGACGTCGTGCGGCTGGCCGACCGCGTCGTCGCGCTCCGGGACGGCGCTGTCGCGGTCGACGGTGCGCCCGCCGACGTGCGAGACGACCTCCCCGACCTCGGGGTGGCCGTGCCGTGACGCTCGCCTACCGACCGACGGAAGCGTTCGCCGAGTCGCTCGACCCCCGGGCGAAACTCGGCTTCCAGACCGCGTTCGCGGTCGCGGCGTTCGCGCACACGACGCCGCGCGGCCTCGCGGTCCTCACGGTCGTCGCCGCGCTGGCGCTCGCCGCGGCCCGTACCTCGCCGACCTGGGTGGTCTCGGAGTTCCGGGTCGCGTTGCCGTTTCTGGTCGGGTCGCCGCTGCTCGCGGGATTCGCGCTCGGCCCGCCGTGGTTCGTTACGGGGGACGCCGTCGCACCCCTGCTGGCGAGCTATCGCGTCCTGCTCGTGCTCGCCGTCGGCGCGGCCTACGTCCGGACGACGCCGGCCCGCGACTCGCGGGCGGCCGTCCAGCACCTCGTCCCCGGTCGACCCGGCCAGTTCCTCGGGATGGGCATCGCCTTCGTCTTCCGGTTTCTGCCCGTCCTGCAGGCGGACCTGCGGTCGATACGGTCGGCGATGGCGGCGCGGCTCGGCGACGAGCGCCCACTGCGCGAGCGAATGCAGCTCGTCGCGACGGCTGGGCTCGCCCGGGCGTTCGAGCGCGCCGACCGGTTCGCGCTGGCGCTCCGGGCGCGGTGTTTCGCATGGAACCCGACGCTGCCCCCGCTTTCGGTCGGAGTCCGGGACATGCCCGTCCTCGCCGGAACCGTGGCGCTGGTCGTGTGGTCGCTCGCGTAAACTCACAACTCGTTTCTCATTCTCGCAAGACGGCAACGAGGCGAACATGAAGCAAGACTTAAGCGACTGCCTTTCTCCTCATAAAACATGGAACTCCTCGCGCTGGCGCAGGCGGGCGACGTCACCCGACCGACGTTCTGGCGCATCGGCCACGTCGGCGAGGCCGTCTTCTACTACCTCGCCGCGGTCGCCATCGCCATCTTCGCCGTCGGAGTGTACGAGCGGTTCGCGAACTACGCCCGCGGCACGGACGACTGGTTCGAACGACTGGACAACCTTCCGGGACGCGTCGTACGGGCGGCGAAGGTCGTCGGGTCCAACGAGAAGCAGTTCGACAGGGACCTCTACGGTGGACTGATGCACGCGTTCATCCTGTGGGGCTTCCTGACGCTGCTCATCGGGACGACCATCCTGATGATAGACATGGACCTCTGGACGAAGGCCCTCGGCCAGGACTCCTTCTTCGTCGGCGACTTCTACCTCTCCTACTCGCTGGTGATGGACGCGATGGGCCTGCTGTTCGTCGTCGGCGTCGGCATGGCCATCTACCGGCGCTACTGGGTCCGCAACCACCGCCTCTGGGGGAAACACACGAGCGCCGAGGACGACCTCTTCATCTGGACGCTGTTCCTGCTCGGCGTCGGCGGCTACGTCACGGAGGGCGTTCGCATCCTCGGCACCGGCGTCCCCGAGTTCGCCGACGTGAGCTTCGTCGGCCTGTTCGTCGCCGGCGCGTTGCAGATGGCCGGCGTCACTCAGTCGACGGCGGCCGCGTGGTACCCCGTGACCTGGTGGTCCCACGCCGTGCTCGCGCTGGCGTTCGTCGCTTCCATCCCGTACGCCAAACCGTTCCACATGCTCTCGTCGTTCGCCAACGTCGTCACGCACGACGAGAAGGCCGGCAAGCGCCTCCCCGGCGTTCCGGAGGACGCCAGCCCCGACGAGATCGGAGCCACCGACATCGACAACTTCTCGTGGCGGCAACTGCTCGACCAGGACGCCTGCACGAAGTGCGGCCGCTGTTCGTCCGTCTGTCCCGCGAAGGCGTCGGACCGACCGCTCGACCCCCGCGACGTCATCCTCGACCTGAAACAGTACCGCGAGGACCTGGACGCCGGACGGACCGAGGAGAAACCCATCGTCGCGGACGGCGGTGCGAGCGTCATCGACAGCGAGACGATGGAGTCCTGCATGTCCTGTATGGCCTGCATGGACGCCTGCCCCGTCGACATCGAGCATCTCACCTCCTTCACGGACATGAACCGCCGGCTCACCGAGTCCGGCCAGATGGACGAGAACGTCCAGGACGCGATGATGAACATCTTCCAGAACGGCAACTCCTTCGGCGACCCCGAGCGGACGCGCCCGAACTGGACCGACGACCTCGACTTCGAGGTGCCCGACGCCCGCGAGGAGTCCGTCGAGTTCCTCTGGTACGTCGGCGACTACCCCTCCTTCGACGAGCGCAACCGCCGCATCGCCCGCTCGCTCGCCACCATCCTCCACGAAGCGGACGTCTCCTACGGCATCCTCTACGAGGACGAGCAGACCGCCGGCAACGACGTGCGCCGCGTCGGCGAGGAGGGCCTCTACGAGATGCTCGTCGAGGACAACGTCGCCGCGTTCGACCAGTGCGACTACGAGAAGATAGTCTGTACCGACCCACACGCGTACAACACGTTCGAGAACGAGTACCCCGAGATGGACGAGGCGTTCGACGCGGCCGTCTACCACTACACGCAGGTCGTCGAGGAACTGTTCCGCGAGGGCCGCCTCGGTCTCTCCGGGTCGGAACTCGACTACACCGTCACCTACCACGACCCCTGCCACCTCGGCCGGTACAACGACGAGTACGAGGCGCCCCGCGACATCGTCCGCGCCACGGGCTGCGAACTGGACGAGATGCCGCGCAATCGCGCGAACTCGTTCTGCTGTGGCGGAGGCGGCGGCGGCCTCTGGATGGACTTCGACGAGGACCCCAAGCCCAGCGAGGAGCGCATCCGCGAGGCGCTCGAGGACACCGACGCCGGCCCCGGCGTGGACAAGTTCGTCGTCGCCTGCCCGATGTGCATGACGATGTACGAGGACGGTCGCAAGACCGGCGGCTACGAGGACGACATCGAGATCGTCGACGTGGCCGAACTCGTCGTCGACGCGCTGGGGGCAGAAGAGCGCGTCGCAGTCGCGTCGTAGTCGCTCCGATTCCCTTTCTCGGCGGACGGTTCCCTGACGGACTGCGGAGTTCGGCGGCCGTCGGAAAAGAACGGTTGCGGTTCTCGTGAGCCGATTCGTGCGACGCTTACCCGGACGCGGTCTCGACGAGGTCGCGATACTCGTCTTCGGCGAACGCGCGCAGCGTTTCCGTTTCGACAGTTCCTTCCTGCAGGTACGTGAGCGTCGCCTGTGCGATGGACTCGTCGTCCGGGAACTCGCTGACGACGACCGCGTCGTACCGACCCATGGTCAGGTAGAAGAGGTCCATCTCACCGCCGAACGACCGCATCACTTCCTTGGCCTCGTCGAGGCGCTCGGGACCCTCCTCGATGTTTTCGGTTCCCTCCTCTCTGAAGTTGACGAGCTGGATGTACGTTGGCATAGTTTACTGTCCCCCGTTTTCCGTTGCTGTGCCCGCGACGGAACTCGGCCTCCCCCCACGCCCGCTCGAAAGGCCCGATTACGGCTACTCGGTATTTCTACAAATAGCTATGCAGATTCCCTGCTCGGTAACAGATACGGGCGGTGTTTACGGACGTTCAGCGAACGCGCCGATTCTCGGCGTCGACGCCGGCGAGCGACCGAACCGGCGCGCTACGTTCACTCCGACGAAGCGGCGGCGTCGATGGCCCTGGCGATGAGACCGGCCTGCGCGCCGGCGACGAAGCCGGCGTCGACGTTCACCGTCGAGAGGACGGTACAGGACTGCAGCATCCCCGACAGCGCGGCCTCGCCCTCGCCGGCGTGGCCGTAGCCGTTCGAGACGGGCAGTCCGATGACGGGCGTGTCGACGAGACCGGCGACGATGGTCGGGAGCGCGCCCTCGCGGCCGGCGGCGACGACGAGCACGTCGAGGTCGCGCAACCGCTCGACCTGGTCCAGGATGCGGACGAGCGACGCCACGCCCACGTCGTGGACCTCCGTCACGTCGGCACCCATCTCCTCGGCGACGACGACCGCCTCGCCGGCGGGGACGGCGTCGCTCGTGCCGGCGCTGACGACGCCGACAGCGGCGTCGACGTTCGGCGGTTCGAAGTCGGCGGCGTGGGCGACGAGCACGTTCGCGCGCTCCCGATGGCGCACCACGGCGTCGGGATGGGCGTCGGCGAGTTCCGCGCGCACCGCCGCGACCTGGTCGTCGCTCACGCGCGTGAGCAGCGCGCGCCCCGCCGTCTCGACCGCGGTCGCGGCGAGCGCACGCACTTCCTCGGGCGTCTTCCCGTCGCCGAGGATGGCTTCCGGGACGCCGCGGCGTCGCTCGCGGGCGGCGTCGAAGCGCCCTTGCTCGCTGGTCGCGTACCCCGATAGCTCCGATTCGGCCTCAGAAACGCTCATATCGCCGGATTCGACGGCCTCCAGTATCTCTCGCATATTCAGCCCTCCGTGCCGGACGTACTCGAATCCCCCGACCCGCCCCTCCACTCGATATTCCAGAACTTAAGTTCTTTGGCCCAGGTAACAGATAGCCGGTGAGTGTTCGACTCAGCCGCATTCGCGGGTAGAATTGGGAAGCTTTATTAGGAGGGATAGGGAAGAGGGTTCTGTATGGCAGACCTCATCGTCAAAGCGGCTGTGAAGGAAGCGCTCAACGACAAGAACGTCGCGTCGGACTTCTACGACGCGCTCGACGAGGAGGTCGACGACCTTCTCGAAGACGCTGCCCGCCGCGCCGAGGCGAACGACCGCAAGACGGTCCAGCCGCGCGACCTGTAAACCCGAAACGCACACTTTCTCGATTTTTTCTCGGCCTGGAAGCGGTAGCTGACGACGGACCTAGAACTCCTGTACCTCGACGCCGTCCTCGCTACCGACGTGAACCTCGTCCGCCATCCCGACGAACAGACCGTGTTCGAGGACGCCCGGGAGCGCCGACAGCTCCTCTGCGAGCTCGGCCGGCGAGCCGATGCGACCGAAGTCGCAGTCGAGGACGATATTCCCGTTGTCCGTGACGACGGGGCCGTCCTTCCGCTCGGCGTCGCGCAGCGTGGGGTCGCCGCCGAGTCCGCGCACGTCGGCGGCGACGGTCCGCCGCGCCGCCGGCAGTACCTCCACCGGCACCGGATGGTCGAGTTGCTTCGCGAACTTGCTGGGGTCTGCGACCACGAGCAGGCGGCTCGCGGCCGCGTCGACCACCTTCTCGCGAGCGTGGGCCGCGCCGCCACCCTTCACGAGGTGCGGACCGGAGAACTGGTCGGCGCCGTCGATGGCCACGTCTATCTCCACCACCTCGTCGAGTTCGACCAGCGGAATCTCGGCCTCGCGTGCCAGCTCCCGCGACTGGAACGACGTCGTGACTCCCTGGATGTCGAGGCCGGCGTCGACCTTCCGCCCGAGGGCGCGGATGGCGTGAGCCGCCGTGCTTCCGGTGCCGAGACCGACTATCATGCCGTCGGTGACCGCTTCCACGGCGCTCTCTCCGGCGTTGCGTTTCGCGGCGTCGCTACCGCCGTTCGTCTTCATGTCCGGGACTCTCTCGCGCCGGAGAAAAAGTCTGGCGTCGAGTCGGAGGGTCAGTCTCGCTCGCCGGTCCGACCGCCGTCGTCGCGGACGCGTTCGACGGCCTCGCTCGCGAGTCTGTCGAACGACGCGGTCCCGGGGACGAGGTCGACCTCGACACCCCGGGCCAGCGCCGTCTCGCGAGTCGGCTCGCCGATGGCCCCGACGACCACGTCGTTCAGCCCCGCGACGGCGTCCGCGCGGACGTCGCGCTCGGCCGCCGCGTCGAGGAAGTGCTCGACGGTGAGCGAGGAGGTGAAGAGCGCGGCGTCGAGGTCGCCCGTCGCGGCGAGGGTCGCGGACTCGCCCGCTTCCTCGGGACGGACGAGTTCGTACAGCACCGTCTCGTGCACGTCGGCCCCGGCGTCGGCGAGGCCGTCGGTCAGTACGTCGCTGCCGTGGTCGCTGCGTGCGACCTCGACGTGCTTTCCGGCGACGCGGTCGGCCAGGGCGTCGACGAGACCGCGCGAGGAGAACTCCTCGGGTACCACGTCCACGGCGTAGTCACGGTCGCGGAGTGCGGCCGCGGTCGAGTCGCCGATGGCGCAGACGACCGCGTCGCCCGGGTCCCACCCGGCCTCGTCGGCGAGTTCCACGCCGGTCTTGCTCGTCAGGACGACGAAGTCGGCCGGCTCCGGACTGCGGCCCGTCGGTCGCACTTCGAGCATCGGGTCGGCGACCGGGTCGGCCCCGAGCGATTCGAGGTGGTCGATGGCCGCCCGGAGACGCTCGTCGTCCGGGCGGAAGACGGCGACGCGCGGGCGGTCGTCCGGCGTCGTCCCCGTCGTCTCGTCCGAAGTTGCGTCCCCGGACATCACTCCTCCCGTTTGGCTTCGGTGGCGTCGCCGCGCGCCGCCTCGACGAGTTCGCGCGCACCGCGGTCGGCGAGTTCCTCGGCGACCCGTTTCGCGCCCTCGACGTGGCTCTCGACCGCCACGTCGCGCTTGATGCTCACGACCTCCTCGCCCTCCTCGCTGAACACCTGCGCCTCGACGTGGACGTTCTCGCCCTGGATGACCGCGTGGACGCCGACCGGCGCGACGCAACCGCCGTTCAGCACCGCGAGGACGGTGCGCTCGACCGTCGTCTCGACCCGGGTCCGGGGGTGGTCGAGCACCGTGTTCACGTCCGTGGCGAGTTCGCCGTCCAGCATCGCCACCGCGAGCGCGCCCTGGCCCGGTGCCGGGACGAACTCGCTGGTCGAGAGCGGTTCGTAGTCGACGTGGTGGGCGAGGCCGCTACGCTGGAGGCCCGCCTCCGCGAGCACGATGCCGTCGTACTCCGTCTCGACGTCGCGTTCGAGCGCCCGGCGCTCTATCTCGTCCAAGTTCTCGAACCACTCCTCGACGGTGTGCTCGTAGGGGAACTCGTAGTCGTCGTCGCCGGCGTGGCCCTTGCGCTCTTTCTCCTCCTCGGTCCGGCGCTCGTGTTCGCGCTGGAGCGTCGGCGCGAGGAGCTTCTCGACGCGCGTGTCGACGTTCCCGCGCAGCGGTTCGACGGTGAGGTCCGGCCGCTGGTTCAGCAACTGGGCCTTCCGCCGGAGGCTGGACGTGCCGACGGTCGCACCCGACGGAAGTTCGTCGAGCGCGATGCCCTCGGGCGTCACGAGCACGTCCCGGGGGCTCGCGCGCTCGGGCACCGCCGCCGCGACCAGTTCGTCGGGCTGCTCGGTCGGCATGTCCTTCATCGAGTGGATGGCACCGTCGAGCTCCCCGTCGAGCACCTTCCGGTCCAGGCTGCGGACGAACGCCCCCGTCTTGCCCAACTCCGTGATGAGCGCGTCGTCCAGCTGGTCGCCGGTGGTCTCGACCTCGACCAGTTCGACCTCGAACCGGCGGTCCTCCAGCGCCGCCTTCACCTCGCCCGCCTGCCGGAGCGCGAGGTCGGACCCTCGCGTCGCCAGCCGGATCTCTGTCCCGCGTCTGCTCATGTTCGACCCTGCGCACTGCACGGTGAAACCCCCTTCGACACCTCGCCGAGGGAAAGAGCCGCCGGACGGCGGCGAGAAGAGGACGAACGGTCGCGCCGGACGCGGGTCACGGCACGCCGAGGTGCTCGTGACGCCGTTCGAGGTAGTAGACCGCGAACGGGACGCTGGCGGCGAACCCGGCGATGATGGCCATCGAGAGGTCGACGAGGAGGAGCCCCACGGCGCCGCCGACCAGCCAGCCGCCGAGCGCGAGCAGGGCGTAGCTGCCGCCCGGCGGCTCCCACTCGACGGCGGCCCGGTCGATGGCGTGGCTGTCCTGGAACACCGCCAGCGGGAAGATGGCCGTGAGCGCGACGAAGGGGACGCCGACCGCGACCAGCGAGATGACGGCCGCGTTGCTGATAGGGTCGTCGCCGAAGCCCGGGCCGTCGAGCAGTCCCGGCTCCAGCGAGATGGCGAGCGCGACCCAGGCCACCGTCACGAGCCAGAAGGCGAACACGGTCGGAATCGCGGCGATCCAGTACCACCAGCGCGAGCCGACGCGGTCGCCTTCGAGTCTCGGGCGCTGCATTCGTTCGTCGTTGGGACCGGGGCGTGAAACGCGTATCGCTCCTACGGGACGCCGACGTGCTCGTGGCGCTGCCAGAGATAGTAGAGCGCGAGCGGGATGGCCAGCGTGAACCCCGTCGCCACCGCGCTGATCGCCGCGACGAGCGCGTAGAGGACGCTGTCGGGTTGCCATCCCACTCCGGCGCGGTTGACCGCCTCCGCGTCGAGGTAGATGGCGACGGGAAAGAGCACGAGCATCGCGGTGACGAGCAGGCCGACGAACAACGCGACGAAGACGGCGACGATGGCGAACGGGCCGAAGAGAAACGGTTCACCGCCGCCGAGACCGACGCTGAACAGCGCCAGTCCGAAGAACCAGATGCCGAGTATCCACGTGACGACGAACACGAGCGGCGTCGCCGCGACGACGTACCACCAGCGCGAGTCGACCGTCGGGGCGTCCTGCGTCGTGGCGGGTTCTGTAGCCATACCGACCAGTTGTCGCCGAGCGAAGATAAGTGTCCGCGACGACCGGACTGTGCGCAGGAAAGGGCACATCCGGAGGATTTAACCAAATCGCAGGGCGTCTTCTACGTGATATGGCGAAAGTAAGCGTAGTCGGTGCAGCCGGCACCGTCGGGGCCGCCGCAGGGTACAACATCGCGCTCCGGGACATCGCCGACGAACTCGTCTTCGTCGACATCCCGGACAAGGAGGAAGACACCATCGGGCAGGCCGCCGACACGAACCACGGCGCTGCGTACGACTCGAACACGACCGTCCGGCAGGGAACCTACGAGGACACCGCCGGCTCGGACGTCGTCGTCATCACGGCCGGTATCCCGCGCCAGCCCGGCCAGACACGAATCGACCTCGCGGGCGACAACGCGCCCATCATGGAGGACATCGGCTCCTCGATAGCCGAGCACAACGACGACTTCGTCACCATCACCACCTCGAACCCGGTCGACCTGCTGAACCGCCACCTCTACGAGTCCGGCGACCGCGACCGCGGGAAGGTCATCGGCTTCGGCGGCCGCCTCGACAGCGCGCGGTTCCGCTACGTGCTCAGCCAGCGCTACGACGTGCCTGTCCGGAACGTCGACGCCACCATCCTCGGCGAACACGGCGACGCGCAGGTCCCCGTGTTCTCGAAGGTCCGCATCAACGGCAAGGACCCCGAGTTCAGCGACGACGAGAAGGGCGAGATTCTCGACGAACTCAAACAGTCCGCGATGAACGTCATCGAGAAGAAGGGCGCGACCCAGTGGGGTCCCGCGACCGGCGTCGGCCACATGGTCGAGGCCGTCCTGCGCGACACCGGCGAGGTGCTTCCGGGCTCGGTCCTGCTCGACGGCGAGTACGGCCACGAGGACGTCGCGCTCGGCGTTCCCATCAAGCTCGGCAGCGACGGCGTCGACGAGATAGTCGAGTGGAACCTCACCGAGTTCGAGCGCGAACAGCTCGGCGAGGCCGCCGACAAGCTCGCGGAGCAGTACGAGAAGATCGAGTGAGAACTCGCCCGGACGTCTCCGACGGCCGTCGGTCGTCTCCTTTCTCGCCGCCGGGACGCCGGTAGCGTCGTTTCCCGAGTCGGGACCGTCATGCCCGGTCCGCCGACCCGTCGCACGTCGGCCTATCGACCACGCTCCAGCCGCGAACCGATCTTCTCCGGCAACCCGACCTCGCGCACCTCCCGCTGGACCGCCTCGACGTCGTACTCGACGCGGCGCTCGTCGACGGAGCCGTCGTCCAGGTCGAGGACGGCGTACGCGGCCCGGGGGTCGCCGTCCCGAGGCTGGCCGACGCTGCCGGGGTTCATGACGATACCCTCGTCGTACACCTCGTGGTGCTGGACGTGCGTGTGGCCCATGACGAGGACGTCCTCGTCGTCCAGGAGCTCCGGGGCAAACTCCTTTGGGTAGGTGTAGTGGTCCGGGTCGTCGGGGTGGCCGTGGACGACCCTGACGCGACCGTCGAAGAGCCGGAGGTTGTCGGGACGGTCGGCCAGCCACTCGCGCTGGTCGTCCGAGAGCTCCTCGCTGGCGTACTCGACGCCCGCGCGGGCCATGCTGTTGAACCGGAACGCCGTCCCCGAGGCGACCGCCCGGTCATGGTTGCCCATCACGCTCGGCACGTCCCGGCGACGGACGGTTTCGAGACACTCGGCGGGCCAGGGGTTGTACCCGACGACGTCGCCCGCGTTCACCATCGCGTCCACGTCCGGCATGTCCGCGAGGACGGCGTCAAGCGCAATCCTGTTCGCGTGAACGTCCGAGAGAACGCCGACTTTCATGCCCCGCCCTACGGGCGCGTCCGTCTTAGTTCCCGTTCTCCAGCGCGCGTTCGAAACCGTCGTCCGTTCGCGCGACGCCGACGGCACAGACCGCGTGCTCGAAGTCGAGGTCGTACGCCTCCCGGGCCGCGTCGGCGGCGCTCTCGGCCCCGAACGCGAACGCCTCCGGTTCATCCTTCTCGTAGGTGGCGACGAGCGTCGGCTCGTCGACCCGTTCGACGAGCAGGGCGTCCCGGCGCACGACGCCGACGTACGCCTCCTCGCCGACGGTGCCCGCGACGCGCGGCGTGTCGTAGTCGTCTTTCTCGTAGTCCAGCGCGAGCAGCGTCTCGGCCAGCGCGTCCCGCGCCGGATAGCCGAGTTCGAGCTTCTCGGCGATCGGGTCGACGTGCGAACCGTTGCCCAGCACGGCCGTCTCGCCGCCGTCGGGGCGGTCGACGCACCGGAGGCAGTTGTACGCGATGTAGGGGTTGTCCGTCTCCGGGGCGTCTTCGGTCGGCGCGACGGTGATCGTCCCGTCGCGCTCGACGACTTTTCGATTCGGGAACGACCGCGAGGAGACGCGGTACGCACCCACTTCCGGACCGACGACCACGAACCGTCCGACGTACATACACGGACGTGCTAACTTCTTAGGCAAGTAGGTGTCGATTTGTGCATTAGCATGGGTTCTCGTGGGCGAGCAATGACGGTCCGACACACAGATTCGGCTTGAAACCAATCAAACATGAGATCTATGATATCATTACTCCGTTTGAAGCCGTCTCGAACAGCCAAAATTGGATTGGAGAGTTCTACGGCACTTATAGAGAATCATATTCGACCGAAACCTCCGCAAGTAGCGTCGGTATGGGACTAGAAATCGGAGCTAGGGAGAGCGGAATCCTTGCACTATCTGGGTAATGCTGGTGAGGGGAGCCCGTGATGTAGATGGGTAAGGATGAGACTACAAAAACACGAGTAGCGGGGATGGTGGAGAGTACGTGTTGAATGGTGGAAGAGCTTGTGCTGGTCGTGTTGAAGAGTTCGGTGGTCGGATGCGCTGTCAACGTAAATATCTCCAAAATGCGCGTTGCGTAGGTGTATGAGTATCGTTGTTAGGCTACTGACTTGTTCGTAACACCAAGCGGAATCGTGATTACAGACCAATCATCCAGCGGACGTGAATGTCGTTTGAGCGAATGTTTGTCTTGTCGGTTCCGGTGTTCTCTAGTGGGCATATCGCACTTCGAGACGAAATTTCTTGCAATCTCTCCCGGACTCTAACATACTGTAATCGCAAGACAGAAACCGATTATGAACGTTCGCTAGCGGTATTTCAGGTGGAGAGAGCCACTACTTTCACATCCTTTTTTTTTTGGGCGCGGCGAGCGTTTTCGAGGGTTAGAGGCGCTCTCAGCCACGAACGTCAAATACTGGCCTACTTTCGTACACATCCTGTTTTCGTTCCTCACTCTCATATCTGCGCCAGCGGCCCCACTTCTTGCGGGCGTAAGAAGGAGTTATGAATCGAGTCAGTTTCTTAGAGTCCGTCTCTGAGCCTTCTGACCGTGGAGAAGCCGTGAATCCGATTATGAAAGGGAGCGCTCTGGGGAGTTTTTGTGCGCCCTGATGGGTGGGGCGCACACCTCGTCGTGCATTCCATCAACATGACAACTGAATTTGAGTGCATCAGTTCGCTTCGCGAAGCCGCAGTTGAGTTAGATGAGTCGCCGGCGAAAGCACAGTACGAACAACTAGGATTGACGCCTGCTGCATCAACCATCGGTCGTGTGTTCAACGGGTGGAATCGGGCGAAGGGAGCAGCAGGATTGGAGACATACCGGTCAACCGGGTCACGAGTACAGCCGAAACCCGAGGCAGTTGATCTGCCGGACGACCGGACGTGGGAGGAGCTCAGCGCGAATCAGCGTTGGCACTACAAGCATAGCGACCAGAACTGCAAGCAGACACTTGATAGACGACGGGCGAACAGAGCGTGGGTGTACCGGTACAAGCAATCGAGTAGTGGCTGTGCTCGCTGTGATGAAACTGATCCCGCTTGTTTCGACTTTCACCATCTGAATGAGGACGAAAAGGAAATGACGGTCGGGAAGATGGTCACGTACGGCTACAGCAAGAGCCAACTCGAAGAAGAGATCAAGAAGTGCCTCATTCTCTGTGCGAACTGCCATCGGAAAGAACACTCCTCACCCCCGGATACCGTCGACCTACGACCGTAGCCCACCGACGAGAAGCACATGGAATGAGATATCGGGTCTTGGGTAAGGATATCATGTCTCGGTGAAATTGGCCATAGTAGCGGTTTTACCTTCCTCTCATCAACGGGACTCCGAAACACTCAAATGCAGAACTGTGCTAAGGTTGGATGCCGAGACGGCGAAAGCTGTTGGAGGCAAACATGTCAGTCCCATGGGGTAGCGGCCAATCCTGAAGCCTTCTGGGGGCTTCGACCCAGGTTCGAATCCTGGTGGGACTATTCTCACTCTACTCGAATCGAGAACGGCTAGCTCCTTCTCTATACAGGTATCGTCGCGTGAGGTAGCACGACGGCTACTTTCCGATGGTCGCTGTTCCCCTACCGGGGCCGACGCAGCTCTCTTTCTGGTCGACCAAGTGGCGACACTGCGACGGAAGTCGGTCAGAACCGCTCCGTGAAGCTGTATCGGTAAGATAACTCGTCTGTGGGCACGGCCGGCGAGCGAGAGACGTCCAGCGGGACTACGACGTCGGCAATCGTTCTGGAGGAAACCACTAATCAGGAAATATCGCAGAATATGAATTTAATTTCTTAGTTATATAAATTATAACTGATCGGGTTGCGTTACCGATTCGCATGGTTGAACGACCGACCGACGCGGAGCACGACACCGGAACGACTCGACGGCGATTCATGCAGGCCACCGGCGGCGTCGGCCTGTCGGCGGCGCTGAGCGGCTACCTCTCGAAGGAATCGATGCGCCGGAAGCAGACGAGCCAGCGGGTGAGGTCGCTGGTCGAGGAGATGAGCCTGCAGGAGAAGATCGGCCAGATGACCCAGGTCGCAGCCTACGAGGTGGGCGACGACCCGGCATCGTTCTTCCGGAAGTACCAGCCGGGGTCGCTCATGTACGCGACGACCCCCGACCCGGCCCAGCTCGGCGAGGACATTAACGATCTCCTGAAGGCGGCAATCGACGCCCATCCCCACGACGTCCCGTTCGTGTTCGGGCTCGACGCCGTCCACGGGAACAACAACCTCGACGGGGCGACCATCTTCCCGCACAACCACGGCCTGGGCGCGACGTGGAACGCGGAGTACGCCCGCCGGATGGCCGAACACACCTCGGAGACGCTCCGCGCCACCGGCACCCACTGGACGTTCTCGCCCGTCGCCGACGTACAGCGCGACCCGCGGTGGGGACGGTTCTACGAGGGCTTCAGCGAGGACCCCTACCTCGCCTCGCAGCTGGTGGCCGAGAAGGTCCGGGGGTACGAGACGAAGGCGAACGGCTACAAGCGCGCCGGTGCCACCGTCAAACACTTCGCCGGGTACTCCGAGCCCCGGAACGGCAACGACCGGACGCCGGCGCTGCTCCCCTACCGGACGTTCCGGTCCACCCACCTGCCGCCGTTCCACGCCGGCATCTCCGCCGGGGCCGAGACTATCATGGTCAACAGCGGGTCGGTCAACGGCGTTCCCGCCCACGCCTCGGAGGAGTTGCTACGGAAGACGCTCCGGGAGACGCTGGGCTTCGAGGGGATGGTGGTCAGCGACTGGCACGATTTCTACCGGATGGTGGCGGTCCACGAGTTCGCCGCCGACGTCAAGTAGGCTACCCGGCTCGGCATCAACGCGGGCATCGACATGTACATGGTGCCCGCCGGGGGAATCGAGTCCGACACCGTCGACACGTACCAGCGGAACCTCCGGGAACTGGTCGAGTCTGGCGAGGTCCCGATGGAGCGCATCGACGACGCGGTCACGAACATACTGGCGTTCAAGGAGACCGTCGGCCTGTTCGACGACCCCTACGCCGACCCGAAGAAGGCCGCCGAGGTCGTCGGCGGCGAGCGTGACCTGGCGCGGCAGATCGCCACCGACTCGATGACGCTCCTCCAGAACGACGGAACGCTTCCGTTCGACTCCGACGTCGGGACGGTGCTCGTCACGGGACCGAGCGGTGACGACGTGGCCAACATGATGGGCGGGTGGACCCTCGGGTGGCAGGGAGTCGGCGACACGCTTCCGCCCGCCGTCACGCCGCTAGACGGAATCGAGGATGCGGTGTCCGCCTCGACGCAGGTCGTCCACGAGCCCACCGGTCTGCACACGTTCGACAACGAGGCGGCGGTGCGCGACGCCGCGTCCCGGGCCGACGCGGTGGTGGCCGTCCTCGGAGAGGGACCGTACGCCGAGGAGAAAGGCGACACCGACACGCTCGAACTCCCCGACGCCCAGCGGCAACTCGTCCGAACCCTCGAATCGGTCGGGACGCCGTACGCGGGCGTCATCTTCGCCGGCCGACCGCGTGGGACCGACGTGTTCGACCGCCTGCCGGCCGCGGTGATGGGGTACCTCCCGGGCACGGCGGGCGGACGCGCCGTCGCCGACGTCGTGTTCGGGAGCGCCAACCCCGGCGGTCGCCTCCCGTTCACGTGGCCGTCGGACACGGGACAACTCCTCAACGTCCACGACGCGTACCCGCCGTCGCGGTTCCACTCGGGGCAGGACCCCGAGCCGCCGACCTCGGTCCAGGAGCCGCTGTTCCCGCTCGGTCACGGGCTCTCGTACACGGAGTTCGAGTACGCCGACCTCCAAGTGAACCCGTCCACGCTCCCCGACGCAGCCGCCAGCGACCGGGTCGACGTCTCGGTGCGAGTGGCGAACACGGGCGACCGCTCCGGCGACCACGTGGTTCCAGTGTACGGCGGGCGTCAGCGCGGGCCGATTCCCGTGCCGAAGCAGGAGGTGCTCGGGTTCGACCGCGTGTCGCTCGGTCCCGGCGAGTCGAAACGCGTGCGGGTGACGGCGTCCCTCGCACCGCTCGCCACGGTCCCCGGCGACGTGTTCTCGCGGGGAGAGCTACAGGTCGTCTCGGGCGAGTACTCGGTCTCCGTGGGCGACATGGAAGCGGAACTAACGGTGAAGTGAGTCGAGAGATAGCTCGCGGGTCCGGTCGGCGAGCACGAAATCCGACGGTGTCCGACCGTCGAGACCGCCGCCGAACCGTCGTCGAATTCGGAACGCCGACGGATACCTTCCAGCGAGAGTGACAGTCGTCCATCGTTTTCCGGCCGTAGCACGTCACTGTTCCGTGTATGTCAAAGATGCACGTCGTCGGAGCACAGGGGAACACCCTCGCTACCTGTCACGGTTTCGACCAGACGGAACATGGTCTCGTCATCAAGGACAAGGACGGCGAGAAGACCGGCTTCTTCCCGCTCGGCGAGTTCCAGTGCGTCGTTCCCGTCGCGAGCAGGCGGTCCCTCGAAGAAACCGACGAAGTAACGTTTCGTCGCTGAACGCTCCGCCGTCCCCGAATTCACCCCCTTCGTTTCAGGTGGAGCTACTGGCCGCTTGCGTCGGTTCGGTCGTCGGTCTCGGCGTCGTCGAGTTCGCCCAGGGCCCGCTCGTCGTTGTACTCCTCCGAACCACCGGCCTGGCCGGTCACCTCGTTGTACACCGCCTCGCGGCCTCGTCGGCCGACTCGAACCGCTCGTCGACGAGGCGGTCGAAGACGCTCCCCAGCGACTCCGTCTCGTTCGCCAGGTCGAGGCGCTGGTCGCCGTACTCGGCGGCGAGTTCCTCGCTGGACGCGGGATACTTGTGCTCGCCGAGCATCTCGCCGGCCTGACCCAGCGTCTCCTCGACGCGCTCGGTGCGCTCGTGCTGGCGTTCGACCGCACGGTCCTGTGCCCTGTCGGCGTTCGGTTCGTCCCCGGACATACCCGACAGTTGGCGCGGCGACCGGAAAGGGGTAGCGGCCACGGTGGTGAGGCCCCTCGATTACTTCTCCACGTCGAGCAGGGCGACTCGCTCGCGGACGAGCTCCGAGAGGTCGGCGTCGGTGGCGGCCATCTCGGCGTCCGTCACGGCGAAGAACTCCCGGACGCGGTCGCGGTCAACGCCGTCCGGGCCGAGGGTCTCCGCGGGCGTCAGGCAGTCCGCGACCGCCGTCGCCGCCGCATCTTCGTCGCCCGCTTCGCCGTCGACGACGACGACGACCCGGTGTTCGCCCTCGCCGACGCCCATCTCCAGCGCCTGGTTTATCTGGCGACGGCCGGCGGCGTACAGCAGTATCTCGACCGAGCGGTCGCGAGCGACGTTCTCGCCGCGTTCGAACGCCCGGTTCGCGTGTTCGACCGCCGCTTCCAGATGGTCCCGGCCCGCCACGTAGCGGGCGTCGAACGCCTGGACCGCACAGTCGTGGTTCGCGCCGACCGCGCCGAGGCGGTCGAGAAACGCGTCCACGTCGTCGACGACCGCGACGCCTTCGACCGTCCTCATCCGAAGTCACCGAGGCTCTGCTGGTCGCTTCGCTCGTCGGCCGCCGCGCCGCCGGCGTCGTCGCCGTCGGCGGCGTTCGTGACTGCCGCGGCGGTGCTCTCGTCCGCCTCCACGTCGTCGAGCGACGGGTCCTGGTGGCCGACGTTCTCCAGTATCTTCTCGGCAGTCTTCTTCCGACCTCGGAGCGCGCCGAGCACGACGGACGCGTCCGCGTTCCGGAGGTCGGCGCGCGACTCGATGCCCGCAGCGTAGAGCCGTCGTGCCCGCTTGCGGCCGACGTTCCGCACGCCCGCGAGGTCGAGCAGTTCCTCCTGGACGCCGTACTCGACGCGTTTTCGCGCCTCGCGGATTCCGGTCGTCACCTCGCCCGGAATCTCCTCGCTCTCGTCGCGCTGCAGTTCCGCGGCGAGTCGCTCGGCGGCGTTGAGAAGCCACTCCGCTGTCTCGACCTTGCCGCGGATGTCGCCCGGTCCGACGCCGTAGCGGTCGGTGATGCGGTCCTCGTCGAGTTCGCTCGCCCAGTCCTCCAGCAGGCGGGCGGTCTTCAGCGCCGAGAGCCAGTCCTCGAAGGCGCCGTCCTCGAACTCCGAGGGCATGGACCCGAGGAACTCCGTCTCGCGCTCGTAGGCGAGTTCCGTGTACTGCTCGCGGTCGCCGGAGCGCAGGTAGAGTTCGTACATGTCTGGCGTGCGAGCGACGAGGTGGAACAGACCCATGGCGGTCGGCCGGCCGTCCGCGTCCCGTAGGCCGTCGATTATCTCGGCGGCGCTCATGGGGTCCAGGTAGAGCTGCGAGACGCGGTGGCCGAGTCCGGTCGCTTTCAGGCGGTCGTCCCGTTCGAGGAACTCGTTGCGTTCGAGATAGTCGAGGACGTGGCTCGTCACGTCCTCCAGGCGACCCGTCTCGTCGGTCTGGGTCGCGTACAGGGTGCGTTCGAGGAACTCCAGCAGTTCGTCCTCGGTGCTGGCGAATCCGGAGGCGACGGTGGCGAGGATGTGCGTCCGGAGCGCGGGTTCGGCGGCGAGCTTCGAGCGCACCGGCTCGGGGTCGGCCCAGACGTACTGGTCGAACAGCTCCTGGAGCTCCTCGTGGTTCTTGGCGATGAGGACCGCCTCGCCGTAGGGGTCCAGTCCGGGGCGGCCGGCGCGCCCGAACATCTGGTGGACTTCGAGCACGTCGAGCGGAGCCATCCCGCCGACGTCGCCGTCGTAGCGTCGCCAGTCCCGGACGATGACCCGCCTGCTGGGCGTGTTAACTCCCGCGGCCAGGGTCGGGGTCGCGCTGATGACCTTCACGAGGCGGTCGCGGAACGCCTCCTCGACGAGCGCGCGGTGGTCGCTGGCGAGTCCGGCGTGGTGGAAGGCTGCGCCCTCGGCGACGGCGTCCGCGAGGTCGTCGCTGGTCTCCGTGTCGCTCACGTCCCGTATCTCGGCGGCGACGTCGGCGAGTTCGTCGCGCTCCTCGGGAGTGAGGAACTCGCCCGTCACGTCGGCGAGGCGCTTCGCGGCGGCCTCGGCGTTGCGCCGGGAGTTGACGAACACGAGGGAGGAGCCGTCGTCCTCCAGGGTGTCGCGGACGAGCGCAGCGGTCTCCTTCTCGTTGCCCCGCTGTAGCTCCTGCTCGGTGCCGTCGTCGAAGTGCAGCGCCTGCCCGTAGAGGACGCCCTTCCGGAGGTCGATCGGCCGCCACGAGGAGTCGACGAGCGTGGCGTCGAGCCAGTCCGCTATCTCGTCGGCGTTCCCGACCGTTGCCGAGAGCGCTACCGTCTGGAGGTCGTCGTTGATGCGCCGGAGCTTCGCCAGCGTCACTTCTAGCGTGGGGCCGCGGTTCGGGTCGTCGACGAGGTGGACTTCGTCGGCGACGACGCAGGAGAGGTCGTCGACCCACTGCGCGCCGTTGCGCACGAGCGAGTCGACCTTCTCGCTGGTCGCGACGATGACGTCTTTCTCCGCGAGCCAGTCGCCGTCGCTGTCGTAGTTCCCGGTCGAGACGCCGACGGAGACGCCGAACTGTTCGAGTTCCTCGAATTCGGCCTTCTTCTCGCTGGCCAGCGCCCGGAGCGGGACGATGTACAGCGCCTTGCCGCCGCGGGCGACGCTCGAGAGCATCGCCAGTTCCGCGATGAGCGTCTTCCCGCTGGCGGTCGGCACGCTGGCGACGACGCTCTCGCCGTCGGTGATGCCGGCCTCGACCGCCTCCGCCTGCGGCGGGTAGAGTTCCTCGATACCCTGCGATGCGAGGTGTTCGGGGACGCCCTTCGGGAGGCCGGAGAGGTCGGCGGGCTTCACCCGCGCTCACCTCGCGGCCGCGACGAGATTCGAGTCATTACCCGCGTTTGGCCCGTCTTCCGGTTTAAACTGTCGGGTCGGACGTCTGGAACGAGGACCGACGTCTCCGTCAGCACTATCACAGCCCCAACCCCACCTTCAGGTATGCGAATCGAGTTCGACCGCGACACCTGCACGGGGATGTTCCAGTGCACCGCAGAGTGGGAGGCGTTCGAGGAGAACCGCGACGACGGCAAGGCCGACCTGCGGGACAGCGAGGAAGAAGAGGAGGACGTGTTCGTCCGGGAGATTCCGGAGGACGCCGAGTTCGACGCGAAGATGGCCGCCCGCGTCTGCCCTGTGGACGCCATCCGCGTGTACGACGACGACGGCGAACAGCTCGTTCCCTGACCCCCCGGCGTCGCCGCTTCCGTTTCCGATTCGTCTCGCCGCCGCTCAGTCCCAGAACCGGTCGAGACCGAGCGAGAGCATGTCGGGGCTCACGGGCTGGAACTCCTCGCGTTCCGTCTCCGGGAAGAACTCCCGGACGCTGTCCCAGCTATCGCGAGCGTAGCGGCTGTCGACCAGCACGCGGACGCCCTCCTCGTCGGGACCGCGGATGACCCGCCCGAGCGCCTGCCTGGCCTTCCGGACCGCGGGGACGGTGAGCGCGTAAGTGAACCCGTCGCCGAAGACGCGGTCGTAGGCCGTCCGGACCGCCCTCGTCCGGGGACTCGACGTGTTGATTATCGGGACGCCACAGACGACGGCGGCGCGGAGGCGGTCGCCGCGGTAGTCGACCCCTTCGGTCAGGGTGCCGCGGAGGCTGGTGACCAGCACCTTCGACTCCCCGGCGAAGAAGTCGTCTTTCAGGGCCTCGGTCGCCTCGTCCGCGCTGCTCTCGTCCAGCAGGACCGGCTTGTCGACGACCGCCCGCAGCGTTTCGGCTGCCCACTCGGCCTCGGCGTAGTTCGGCATCCCGACGAGCACGTTGCCGGGCGAGCGTGCGACGTCGCGGATGGCGTCCGCGTACAGCTGTCGGGTCCGGGTCTCGTCCCCGGGCCGTCCGCGGTTGTCGTAGGTGAACTTCGGCGCGTCGACCGCGAAGCTCTCCCGGTTCTCCTCGGGGAAGTTGAGGCCGTAGGTCCGCTCGACGACGGGGCGACCCTCCTCGTGGAGGTGGGTGAGACCGGAGACCTCCTCGAACACGTCGAGCGGTGCGAGCGTCGCGCTCATCAGGACGCCGCCGCCGAACTCCGCGAGTCGTTCGCCGATGGCGTCGCTGGGGACGCAGTTCTGCATCGCGAGCCGGGCGTTGTACGCCCGCCGCCAGGAGTCGTCCGGCTCCGCGTCGTTCCACGTGCGTTCGAGTTCTATCTCCCGGAAGTAATGCTCGTGGTCGTTACGGTACCACTCGCCGAGCACGCGGCCCGCCGCGGGTGCGGCCCGCTCTTTCTCGACCGACTCGCCCTCGTCGGCCTCGGCCTCGTTCAGGATTCGCGCGACGACCGCACCGACCGGCTCCGCGCGCGCCCACGTGCCGCCGTCGTACCCCTCGCGGTCGACCCACTCGGAGATGGCGTCCGGCTGGGGCTCGGTCGGGTCCCGGAGCGGAATCTCGGCGTCCGGCAGGTCCGCGAGGCCCGCCTTCCAGCCGCGGTGTTCGCGTTCGAGGTAGGCGGTGACTCGCCGGTCGAGTTCCTCCCGGAGGTCCCGGAGGAAGTTCCTGACCTCCTTCAGTTCGCGGAGCGTGACGCCGGCCTCTTCGAGTTCGGCGCGCACGAGGTCGGCGTCGGCGGTGGTGGACTTCGCGTCGCGGTCGTCGAACTCCACGGGCTGGATGACCCGCGTGAGTTCCGCCTCGGCGTCCCGCAGGGTGGCGTCGCCGACCGACTCGCTGACGAGGTCCCGGACTCGCGGTTCGAGCATGTGCGCCTCGTCGCAGACGACGAACGTCTCCTCGTCCAGCAGTGCGCCGGTGAACGAGGCGGTCGTCGTCGGGTCGAACGCGTGGTAGTAGTTGCCCACGACGACCTCAACGTCGGCGAGGAGCGCGCCCATCATCGAGTGCGGACAGGTGCCGTGCTGGACCGAGAGGGAGACGAGGTCGTCCGGTTCGACGAGTCCCACGTCGTCGAACTCGAAGGGGACGGCCTCGACGGGGTCGCCGTCTTCCGGCAGGTCCTCCAGGAACTGGGCGTAGAAGGGGCAGTACTCCGTATCGTCGTACTCGGGCATCTCCGGCGGGTAGGGAGTCGGTTCGCCGGCCGTCTCCAGGTAGGTCGCGCCGCCACCGCGGCCGGAGTCGGCGAGCCCGGTCTGCTGGCTCCGGGCGCGCGAGGCGAGGTTCCCCCCGGTGGTCGAGCCGCCGTCGCCGACGAGGTTGCGGGTGCGCTCGCGCAGGCCCTCGCAGCGCTCGTAGACGTTCCCCTCGTCGATGCCTCCTGCGTTCTCGCGGTTGTAGGGACAGACGTCGGCCTTGCCGACCAGCGTCAGTCCCGAGACGGGCTTCCAGTCGTCCGGCAGGCCGGCGTTGATGGTCCGCAGGTCCTCCTCGAACTGGCGGAGCTGCTGTTTGACGCTCGTCAGGACGAGTACGCGCTCGTAGTCGCTGTCCGGGTCGCGCACGAGGTCGATGCCCGCCGTGAGCGCGAGCATGGTCTTGCCAGTGCCGCAGGCACCCTCGACGACGGTGAATCCGTCGTCGCGGGCGGTGTCGATAGCCGTCTCGATACCGTCGACCTGCTCGTCGTACGGCTTCTCGTGACCGAAAACGTCCCGCCAGTCCGACATCGTTCGTTACTGAGCCTCCGGTTGCTTAGGGTTGTTGAACTGGACTGGTCCCGTGATGGTACTTGAATGCGAGGGTCGTCGGAGGGCAGGTTGCCCGCCGAACTCCGACCGAGGTTCTCCGGGCGAGACACAACGCATTTAGCCCGTCCCGTCAATACGCGAATCTGATGACGTCCGCCCTGCTCTCCGGTATCGCAGACACGACGCTTCCCGTGGCCTTGCTCGCGCTCTCGCTCGTCGGGGCCGCGATTCTCTCGTTCGCCCCGGACACGCGGGCGGCCAGACAGTTCGTCGAGGACTACGGCCTGCTCCTCCTCGTCGGGGCCGTCGCCGGCGGTGCAATCGTCGGCGTCACCCTCTTTCTCGTCGGCGACAAGTCGCTGGCGAAGGAGTGGCTGGACCAGTACGGCCTGTTCGCGCTCTTCTTCATCCTCATCCTGGAGGGTGCGATGCTGCTGTACTTCGCGCCGAGCGAGAGCCTCGTCCCCATCGGCGTCACCGTCCTCCCGGCGTCGGCCCACGACTACGACGCCATCGCCGCGGTCATCCTCGTGGCCGTCGTCGGCGCGACCGTCGGTCAGTACGCCCTCTTCCTGCTGGCGAAACGCGGCGGCCGGGAGTACCTGCTCGACAAGCCCTGGTTCCGCGTCAGCGAGTCCTCGCTGGACCGCTTCGAGGGCTGGTTCCAGCGCTGGGGCCGCGTCGTCGTTCCGGTGAGCAACGCCCTGCTCTTCACGCGCGGGATGCTCACCGTCCCCGCGGGCTTCGCTGAAATGCGCGACTGGGAGTTCATCGTCCTCTCCGCGCTCGGGACGCTGCTGTTCCAGGGGTGGCTCGCGGCGGTGACGCTGTACGTCTCCCAGAACGACCTGCTCGGGGTCCTTCCCTTCTGACACGGACGGGGCCGGAACCGCCGGACGTGCCGGGGACGGTCGACGACGCCAGAGGATTCGACACGTCGCTTTCGACATCGTTCCGGAGCGTCGACAGGATGCTTTTTCACGCGAGGACGCGTCTCTCGGCGTCAAATCTAACCTGTCCAAGTACGTAGTGGAACCGTGCTCGCGTGTCCGTCAATCGCGTGCCATGCCATGAACGTCACGCGAGCGCATCCGTATTCGGAACGTCAGTTCCACCCTTATCGGAACGCTGCGTCGTTACTGCCCGGACTGTCCAGTCGAAACCGGACCGTCTCCTGGCCCTCGAAGCGCGGTCCGTTGCCGGCGCGTTCGAAGTCGTTCGCCCGGGCCGCCGACATCGTCTCGTCCTCGTCTTCTGGCACCAGCAGTTCGACGGTCATCGCCTCGCTGGCGGCGAACCGGACCGGTTCGTCGAGCAGGCGCTCGCAGGCCGCCCGAGAGCCGTAGAGATGGGTGACGTGAACCGCGTCTTTCCGGGCGTCGAAGCCGACGAAGCCGACGATGTCGTCGTCGGTCTCTGCGACGCGGACCGACCGGTCGTGGACGACGTTCGCCATGACCTCGCTGGGAACGCCTGCGAGGTCGGCCAGTCGACCGCCGTCGGATTCGACCGCATCGCGGACGCGCATGGGTGGGGGTTCTTCACGCGCGGAGTTAATGGTGGCGGGGAAACGGTAGTTCTATTTACAAAAATCGGCTTCCGGGAAGGGTTTTGTGACGGCGTCACCACGGTCCGGTATGGAACGACTCCGAGGTCGCCCGTCCCGTCGGCGAGACGGCGGCGAGCAGATTAAACGTTCACGACGCGGAGGTAACGAACGATGGAATCACCGACCGTAGTCGCCGTCTGCGGGAGCAGGCGAGACGGTAGCTACACGCGAGCCGCTCTGAGACACGTTCTCGACGCCGCGGAGGAGGCCGGTGTGCGGACCGAACTGCTCGACGTTCGGGAGTACGACCTCCCCGTGTTCGACCCCGACGAGGAGGAACCGCCCGAGGCGGTCGAACTCAAGCGCAAGATACGGGAGGCCGATTCGGTCGTCCTCGGCAGTCCGGTCTACCACGGTTCGTACTCCTCGGCGTTCCGGAACGTCCACGACTACTGCAGTTTCGACGAGTACGAGGACACCACCGTCGGCCTGCTCGCGACGGCCGGCGGCGGGTCGTATGCGAGCACCCTCGACCACATGCGCATCACGGTCCGGGGCGTCCACGGCTGGGTGCTGCCCCACCAGGTCGGCATCCGGAACGCCTACGAGAAGTTCGAGGACGGCCGGTTCGTCGACGACGACCTGGAAGAGCGCACGCGGAAACTCGGCCGGCAGGCGGTCCAGTACGCCGACATCAACCCCGACGTGACCGGAACCGGAGCCGACGAAGCCGCGGCCGACGACTGAGTCGGTCGCCGACGCGCTACTCGACCAGTCGCTCCTTCTCGCGGCGGCAGAGCTGTTTTATCTCGTACTCCCTGGACATCGCGGCCGAGCGCGTCTCGAACCGTTCGGCGTGGACCAGTTCGACCGGGGTACGGCCACGGGTGTACTTGGCTCCCTCGCCGGCGTCGTGCTCGGCGACCCTCCGTTCGACGTCCGTCGTGTATCCGGTATAAAAGCTGCCGTCACTGCATCGGACGACGTACACCCAGTGGTCGGTCACGTCTGACAGGCTTCGCGTGGTTGGACTTTTCCCTGTCGCTTCCGCCACGATCGACGATGCTTACTGGGCCCGCTGGCGTGCTACTTCGGCGATACCCGCGTTCGCCGAGCAAGCCGGGCAGGCGTGGACGCGACCCATCTCGTCTCCGAAGACGCGCACGAATCGGTCGGAGACGTGCGCGCCGCAGTGTTTGCAGTTTGCCATTTTGGTAGCCGGCGGTGGCACCGCCAGCGATCGTACTTGGTTGCACTCCAGTAAAAATCCTTTCCAGATTCTCACCCAAATTCCCTTATCGGCAAATTAGTTTTCCCTACCCCCAGTTATTATGCCTTCCTGTCTCGTTCAGTTGGGAGAGTCGGAAGAAGATATCGCCGATGGCGAAACTGCCTGCTCGTCACCCCTTCGTTTCAACTGGAGATTTCACGGCGTGAGCCGAGACTCGCGTGCGAATCGTCGAGAAGCGCACCGAATCAGTTCGACGTCCAGTCCTTCTCGCCGGCGCGGACCACGACGTCGAGCCAGTTTTCCTCCGGCGGAAGCGGGCAGGAGAACGCCTCGCTGAACGCACAGAACGGCGTGTACGCGAGGTTGAAGTCGACCGGTATCTCGTCGCCGTCGGACAGGTCGCCCTCGAGGTGGAGTTCGAGGTAGCGACCGTTCTCGTAGGACTGCTGGCCGGTCGTCTTGTCGCGGAACGGGACGAACAGCGACTCCTGGTCCTCGCGGCCGTACATAGCCAGCGTACACTCTTCGCCGTCGACGTCGAACCGCAGCGTCGCTTCCCGGAGGTACCGCTGGGGCGGTCCGCTCGTCGTCTCCATCGCGACCGGTTCGGGGTCGTCGTGGGTCTCGACCGTCGCCGTCACGCGGTAGTCGGGGTCCGGGTCGAAGTACGGCAACCCCGAGAACTCCTCGCGGTCCTCCGGCGGAATCGGCGACTGCGGGTGTTCGTCGAAGAACTCGTCCTTCTCGGCGCGGTGCGCTTCGAGTTCCTCGCGCCAGGCGTCCACGTCGAACTCCGTCCGCTCGCCGGCGTCGTTCGCGTCGGTGGTCACGACCGTCGCTTCGGCGTCCGGCCGGGTAACGGTTCCGCTGTCGGTGTCCGCACCGGTTCCGTCCCGAGAGAAACCGACCGTGGGTCGGTGACGGTGGCGTGAAACGGCGGAGTGGGTCGCCGAGAGCGATGCGGTTTTGGGGCCGCCACCGGTAGTTCGAGACATGGACCTCACCGACCGCCCCCGACGCCTGCGACGGGACGGCGTGCGCGAACTGGTCAGCGAGACGAGCCTGGAAGCGAACGACCTCGTCGCGCCCGTGTTCGTGGACGCGACGACCGACGAGCGAGTCGCCATCCCGTCGATGCCCGGACACGAGCGCGTCCCCCTCGACGAGAGCGTCGCCCGCGTCGAGGAGGTGCTCGACACCGGCGTCGAGACGGTGATGCTGTTCGGCATCCCCGAGTCGAAAGACGCCGAGGGGAGTCGCGCGTGGGCCGAGGACGGCGTCGTTCAGGAGGCGACGCGCCGGATCGCGAGCGAGACGGCGGCGACGGTCGTCACCGACGTCTGTCTCTGCGAGTACACCGACCACGGCCACTGCGGGCTCGTGGAGCAGGACGCCGCCGAGAATCCCGACCTCACCGTCCGCAACGACGAGACGCTGGACCTCCTCCGGAAGATTGCGGTCTCCCACGCCGAGGCGGGTGCGGACGTGGTCGCGCCGAGCGGGATGATGGACGGCATGGTCGGGGCCATCCGAGAGGCGCTCGACGACGCCGGCTTCCGCGACGTGCCCATCATGAGCTACGCGGCGAAGTACGAGTCGGCGTTCTACGGGCCGTTCCGCGACGCGGCGGACGGTGCGCCCGCGTTCGGCGACCGCCGCCACTACCAGATGGACCCGGCCAACGCCCGCGAGGCGATACGGGAGGTCGCGCTCGACGTCGAGCAGGGCGCGGACCTGCTGATGGTCAAGCCCGCGCTCTCCTACCTCGACGTGGTGTCGTCGGTCGACCGGAACTTCGACCTCCCTGTCGCGGCGTACAACGTCTCCGGCGAGTACGCGATGCTGCACGCCGCCAGCGACAGGGGGTGGCTCGACCTCGAAGCGACCGCCCTGGAGTCGCTCCTGTCCATCAAACGCGCCGGGGCGGACGTCATCGTGACGTACTTCGCCGAGGACGTGGCGGCGAAACTGTAGACCGGTCGTAACCGACCGGCGCTCGTTCGGTTCGATAGCCGGGTCGGCCGGGGGTCCGCGAATCGGACGTTTCCGTTGCCGTCGACGAGTTCGAAGCTCTCCGTTCTCGACGGGTCCGGAGCGAGCGCGCGACGGAGGGGTGGAGACGCCTCCCCAACGACCGCTCGCCGCGCCACCCCACGTTCGTCCAGAAACCGATTCCACGAGCGGCCACTTCTGGACGGTTTACGACCTTATATTCCTCCCATCCGCTTATAAATCGGACGTGCGTCCGTCTGACTCTCGAATAATGCGATTTTGTCAACGATTAACCTTATGAAGACGTGCACTGTTCGGTTGAATCGTGACTCGAAGCACGAACCTCGAAGAATATTCGATAATCATGGACAGTCGTCCAGATGATTTCGTCGTCGTTCCGGGAGGCAGAAGCGACGCGGAGGACGCCGACGAACCGTCGGCCTCCGAAACGGCGTCGGAGGGCGAAGCATGGTGAGCGACCTCGCCGTCCTGGCGCAGGGCGTCAACCTCCTGTGGGTGCTGGTGGCGACCTTCCTCATCTTCTTCATGCACGCCGGGTTCGCCATGCTGGAGGCGGGCCAGGTGCGCTCGAAGAACGTCGCCAACCAGTTGACGAAGAACCTGCTCACCTGGAGCGTCGGCGTCGTCGCCTTCTTCCTCGTCGGTGCGGCGCTGTCGAACGTCGTCGGCCACCTCACCGGCGCCGGCGGGCAGTGGTCCGTGGCGGGCGAGGTCGCGGCCGTGCTCGCCCCGACGAGCGTCAACGACTGGGTGTCGTGGCTGTTCGGCGCGGTGTTCGCCATGACCGCTGCGACCATCGTCAGCGGGGCCGTCGCCGGGCGGTGCAAGCTCCGGACCTACGTGAGTTACACCGTCCTGCTCGCGGGGGTCATCTACCCGGTCGTCGTCGGGTTCACGTGGACCGGCGGCGTCCTCGCGACCATCGGCTTCCACGACTTCGCGGGCGGCATGGTCGTCCACGGAATGGGCGGCATCGCCGGCCTCACCGCGGCGTGGGTCGTCGGCCCGCGCCTCGGTCGGTTCGACGAGGACGGCAGCGCGAACGTCATCCCCGGCCACTCGCTGCCGTTCGCCGTCCTCGGGACGCTCATCCTGGCGTTCGGCTGGTACGGCTTCAACGTCGGCACCGCCGCGACCGTGTTCGCCGCCGAATCGGGGTCGCTCTCGCTGGCCGCGTTCGAGACCGTCGGTCGCGTCGCGCTCGTGACGACGCTGGGGATGGCCGCGGGCGCCGTCGGCGCGGCCGCGGTGTCCATCCGCCGCACCGACAAGGTCGACACCCTCTACGTCGCCAACGGCCTGCTCGCCGGCCTCGTCGGCATCACCGGCATCGCGGACGACATCGTCTGGCCGGGGGCGGTCGCGGTCGGCCTGCTCGCCGGCGCGCAACTCCCCGTCGTCTTCACGTTCGTCGAGAAACGCCTGAAGGTCGACGACGTCTGTGCGGTCTTCCCCGTCCACGGCTCCGCGGGCGTGCTCAGCGCGCTCGCCTACCCGTTCGTCGCGGTCAGCACCTGGGAGAGTTTCGCCGTCGCCGAGGTCCTCTCCGGCCTCGCAGTGCAGGCGACCGGCGTCGTCGTCATCGCCCTCTGGACCGTGACCGCCACGGGAGTCGTGTTCGGCGTCGCCCGCACGCTCGGCCAGGCGCGGGTCACGGCCGAACACGAACGCGAGGGCCTCGACGTCGCCGAGCACGGCGTCGACACCTATCCCGAGTTCGGCGTCGACCGCCCCGCCGACGTGGTCACCGACGGCGGCCGTCCCGAAAGCGAGATACGGATGGTGACAGCCATCGTGCGCCCGGACCGCCTGACCGACGTGAAGCGGGCGCTCGCCGACGTCGGCGCGCCCAGCCTCACCGTGACGAACGTGAGCGGGCGCGGCAGCCAGCCGGCCAAGCGCGGCCAGTGGCGCGGCGAGAAGTACGTCGTCGACCTCCACCAGAAGGTCAAGGTCGAGTGCGTCGTCGCCGACGTCCCCGCCGAGGACGTGATAGCGGCCGTGCGCGAGGCCGCCAGCACGGGCGAGCCCGGCGACGGCAAGATATTCGTCCAGCCGGTCGACGACGCCTGTCAGGTCCGGACCGGCAAGCGTGGCCCAGAAGCGGTCTGAGGCTTCTTTCCAGTCTCCGACAAATCCTCCCGTTTCCGACGCCTTACCCGTTAGAGCGCCAGTGGACTTTCGGTCGGTTGTCGCGTACGCGACGGACGTGAGCGAGTCAGAACGCGACATCGCAGCCCCAATCAGCTCGGAACTGGAAAGCCGGGCCGACCGGGCGAGAGAGTGGCTCCTGCTCGACGGGAATCGACTGGTCGTCGCCTTTCTGACCGCGGCCGCCCTGCTGACGCTCTTCGGCCTGTCGACGTCGCTCGGACTCCTCCCCCTCGAACAGTCTCAACCCGCCTTCTACGTGTTCAGCGCGCTCATCGGTGGGAACATGACCCTCATCACGGTCGTCGTCTCCATCAACCAGCTACTGCTCTCCCGGGAACTGAAGTCGCCGGGAGAGCTGGAGTCCCAGATAGAGAACGTCATCGACTACCGCCAGGAAGTCGAGGACGCCGCAGGCGAGATAGCCCCGGTGGAGCCGCACGGATTCCTGAAACTGCTGTTCCAGAACACCCGCCAGGAGGCCCAGCGTCTCGGCGGCCTCGCGGCCCAATCGGACGACGCCTGGGACGAAGTGAACGACCTCGTGACGACGTTGACCGACCACGTCGACGAGATTACCCGCATCCTGGAGGAGTCGGACGCCGACGTCTTCCAGGTCCTGTCGGTCACGCTGACCACAAACTACGCGAACCAGATAAATCAGGCTCGCCGGATTCGCCACCGGCGAAGCGACGAACTCTCGGAGTTGACCCTCGACTGCCTCGGGAGACTCATCGACCGACTACAGGAGATCGACGTCGCCCGCCAGTACTTCAAGAGCGTCTACCTTCAGGACGAACTCTCGTCGCTGTCGCGGGTCCTGCTGTACGCCGGCATCCCTGCCGAGGCGTTCTCCGTGGTCGTCCTCCTCTCGTTCACCGGGAGTGGGACGACCGTCCTGGCCGCGAACAGGGTAGTCCTCCTCCCGCTCTCGATTCTCTTCTCGTTCATCCTCCGGACCGCGACGGTCACCGAACGCACGGCGGCCACGTTACCGGTCACGACCCCGGAACAGGAACGGTAGCTACCCGAGCGTCTTCTCGGCCCACTTGACCGCGTAGTCGACGCCATGGTCGCGGTACGCCCCGGTGTCCAGCGCCGTGAAGGGGGCGGGCGGTTCGACGCCGTGCTTGATGCCGCTGCAGGCGAGTTCGGCGGCGTCGGCGAAGTCCGTCTCACCCCGGGAGACCTCCCCGGTTACGCCCTCGATTCTCGGTTCGATACGCTCGCCGGCGTCCGCCCACGCGGCGAACAGCTCCGGGTGGACGTCCTCCCAGCCCGAGAACACCTCCCGGGTGTGTAGTCCCTTGTAAGCGTCGAACAGCGCGGCCGCAAGCTGGTAGGTGCTCCCCGCGTCTAGCGGGACCGCGGCGTCGAACTCCGGATACCGGTCCTCGAAGAAGCCGAGGAACTGTTCGGGCAGCGCCAGGCCGACTTCGACGAGCGCCTCCGCGACGAGGAAGTCGACGAACGACTCGGGCGACCCCTCGACGCGCGGTTTCACGAAGACGACCGGCGGCGCCGTCTGGCGGGTCCAGGCGACGCTGCCGTCGCCCGGCATGCCGACGACGAGGTCCGACCCCGCGAAGCGCCGGAGGAGTTCCGGCGCGTCCTCGGGCAACCACGTCTCGGGACAGGAGAACGGCCGGAGCTCGTCCGTCAGCAGCGCGAGGTCGTCGCGGGCCGCGACGGGGAGCGTCTCGAAGTCGCGCTCGCAGTCGAGGACGAGCGCGTCGGGCGCGTGCTCGTCGCGGACCGCCGCGACCTCGTCGGGGTAGTCGCGTTCGCCGAACATCAGACGAGGAGCCAGAGGTTCGCCATGACGGCGACGACGAGCAGCGCGGTCAGCGCGATGGTTCCGACGGTGATTTTCGTTGCCGTACTCATACCTCCGGATTCCCGCCGCTCTCGTTTAAAATCTGCGTATCCCCGCAACGGCAGTCCGCGTATTCCTGCGACGGAGGCGTCTGACGACCGGCTCCGCGGTCAGTCCGCGCCGGTGCGAGAGCCCACGTCCGACTCGCGGGCGATCCGCTTCCACTCGCCGGTCCAGAACCGGAAGGTGTTGACGCCCGCACGGATGTACATGTCGCCGAGGATGGCGGCGTAGACGGCAACGAGGCCGAGTCCCATCCCGGGCGCGAACGACCAGTTGCCGAGCGAGAAGACCGCGACCCCGGCCGGGAGCGCGAGGAAGGCGACGGGTAGCTTGTAGAGATAGGACCCGGTGAACGTGCCGTACAGCGGCCACTTCGTATCGCCCGCGCCGCGCAGGCCGCCCCGCATCGTCCGCGAGACGCTGAACGCGCCGACGCCGAGTCCGAACACCCTGACGAACTCGACGGTCAGGTCCAGCACCTCGGCGCTGGTGCCGAATCCCTCGGCGATGGGCCGGGCGGCGACGATGAGAACGACCGCGAGCAGCAGTTGCGTGGCCAGCGCGATGCGTAGCGTCTGCCAGCCGTAGGCGTCGGCCTCCTCCTCATCGCCCGCGCCGATGCTCTGGCCGACCAGCGTGCTGGAGGCAGTCGAGTACCCCCACGCCGGCATCATCGCGAGCAGCATCACCCGGCGGCCGATGGCGTACGCCGCGACGACGCCCGTCCCGAGCGAACCCAGGACGAACAGGAACGGGAACCGGCCGAACGTCCGCGAGAGACGCGTCCCGGCCAGCGGCAGGCCGACGCGGACGATTTCGCGGGCGATGGCGGTGTCCCACTGCTTGCCGCCGAGACGCAACTGCACCGAGAAGCGACCCGACAGCAGCGCGGCCATGAAGATGGCCGCCGCGAGCGTGTTCGCCACCGCGGTCCCCCACGCGGCACCGGCGACGCCCATCGACTCGATGGGGCCGACGCCGAAGATGAGCACGGCGTTCAGCGCGATGTTCGTGGGGAGGGTGAGCAGACGGACGTACATCGGCGTCCGGGTGTCACCGCTGCCCGCGAGCGCCCGCGCGGCAATCATGCTCCAGAAGCGGAACGAGACGGAGAGCATGATTATCTTGAGGTAGGTCGCGCCCTTCTCGACGACCGCCGGTTCGCTCGTCAGGACGTGTATCATCGGTTCGGCGTACACCCACGTCGCCACAGTGATGGGGACGGCGAGGAGCAGGGCGAGCCACAGCGACTGCTTGATCGCGAAGTCGGCCCTCGCGTGCTGGTCGGCTCCCTTGAAGCGCGAGACGACGCTGATGGTCCCGCTCGTCAGCGCCAACGCGAGTCCGAACGGGACGAAGAAGTACTGGAACCCGAACTCCAGACCCGCGACGGCGGTGGGACCGAGCGCCACGCTCACCATGAAGAAGTCCGCGACGCGCAGGAGCGTCCGCATCCCGCCCGTGACCATCACCGGGATGGCGAGGTCGAACGCCTCCTCGCCCTTCTCGCGGTCGAGCAGTCCGAGGCGAGCGAGGGCGGCCGGGAAGAGAAAGAGCACCCGCTGGATTCGGTTCCTGACACCGCGTAACATCTGTTCGGGGTTTGTGAGCGAAAGCAAAGGTTCTTCGCAATGACGCCGGACGTTGCCGGAAGTAGGCCCTTCGTTTCGGGTAGAGACCCTCGACGCGTCCGGTGCCGAACGCGCGTATACGGGTGTCTCCTGCGTGGAGCGTGTTCGGGACACAGCGTCGGCTCCCCGGGCGAAGTCGTGACCCGCGAACGAGAAGAACCTAGGTGTCGGCCACGTCGGACCAGGAGTCCGGCACCTGGATGACGTACCGACCGTTCTCCTGGAGGGCGATGATGTACTCCTGGCGCTCGTACAGTTCCATCAGGTTGAGTTCGTACTGGCCCGGATTCACCACCTTGATGCTCTCGAACTGGCTGTTGAGCTCCTCGCGAAGCTCTTCGAGGCTCGGCTGCTCGTCGTCGGGCGCGTCCACGACGGTTCCAGCCCCCTCTGCGGACGACCGTTCCGGCAGTTCGTCGTCGGCCACAACGTCGGTTCGCGCGCTCGCCTGCGCGCTGTCCTCGTCGGCCGGCAGGTCGTCCGCTTCGACGTCCGGTCCCGCCTCCGGACCGCTTCCGGTGGACTCGCTCGCACCGGCGCTCCCCTCGGGGTCGGAGACGCGCCGTTCCGGTTCCGAAGCCGTCTCGTCTCCCGGTCCGGTCGTATCGCGGGTTCCCACCCACTCCTTGACGGTGGAGGCCGCACGTCCGACCGCGCTGGCGTCGGGGTCCGCGTCCGACGCGTCGGGCGCCCCCCGCGATGCGGTGGGCGTCGTTTCACCTGGAGTCGCGTCCCTCTCGGCCCCGGCGTCGGTTCCCAAATCGTTTCCGGCGTCGACGCCGGCGGGGCGAAACTGGAACTTGTTCCCGCCGCAGTTTGGACAGCCGGAGAGCATCTCCTTCGACCCGTCGGCGAACGCCCGGCCGCAGTTCGTACACTCGTGCGGCATTATTTGCGTGAGATGAGCGCGCTGATGAGGTTCTCGTCCTTGTGGAGCGTCTCGATTTGGTTCGCCGGACCGATGACCGTGAGCGTCGAGGTCGACTCGCGACCCATCAGCCGACCGAGGAACCCACCGTCGGAGGTCTCCGAGCGCGGGTACGTCTCTATCTCGATGCCGTTGAACTCGTCCGGACTGATTTCGGTCATCGTCACCTCGATGAGTTTGCTCTCCTCGTCGGGCGAGAGCCCCTCCTCGAGGATGACGATGTTGCCGTCCCGGACCCCGTCGAGGATCATCCGGATCTTCTCCATGCTCGTCTTGCCGGACATCCGTTCGCCGCCTATGAGGTCGACCTGAACGCCGTCGTCCCCGTTTTTCACTTCTGCCATTGGTATCACCCGAAGTACTCCGCGATTTTCTCGTACACCTCGTCCATGTTGTCGCCCTCCAGCGCCGATAGCGGAATCGTCTCGTGCTGCGGGTAGGCGTTGCGGATTCGCTGAACGCTGGAATCCTCGAGGTCGGTCTTGTTCGCCAGGATGAGCACCGGCAGGTCCTGGCTCTCGATGATGCCGATGAGCATCGTGTTCACCTGCGTGAACGGGTCGTTCGTGCTGTCGAGCACGTAGATGACGCCGTCCACGTCTTCGCGAAGCCAGTGCATCGCCTCGGCGACGCCTTCCGTCGCCTCGCGCGAGCGACGCACGGCGTCCTCTTTCTCCATGTCGTGGTCGAGGAACTCCTCGTAGTCGACCTTCGTCGTGACGCCGGGCGTGTCGACGATGTCGATGCTGACCGTCTTGCCGTTGCGTTCTATCTCGACGTCTTCCTTACGGCGGGCGCGCCGCGTTTCGTGTGGAATGTGACTCTCCGGACCGACGGCGTCACCGGTCCAGTCACGGGCGATACGATTGGCGAGTGTCGTCTTCCCCGCGTTGGGTGGTCCGTAGATGCCGATTCGTTTCGGCTCCTCGGCGGAGAAGAGCTTGTCCGTCACGCTTGCAATACTTTTCCTGAGACCTGTGAACAATCCCATCCTTTTTCCTCCCAGACCCTTGCTGTCGGAGGATTACGCCGACGTGCGGGGCTGTGTGCGCGTAGAACTTCACGCCATTCACTTAAACCTACGTCAGACAACGGTTGACACAACGATGAGGCACAAAACGCAAGAAGAGCGTCGATCCACCGAACAGAACCCGCCCGGCGTCCTCTCACCGCACTGTTCGGTCGACGAACGAGAGGTACCATCGGACCTCGGACGATCGAACTGCCGGGTCGTCTCTCGGACCGGCGACTGTTCGGTCGAATAGACGGTCGGTCGCTCGATACGACGTAGCGACGATGGACGACCGAAGCGAACTCGACGATCGGTCTCCGAACGAATGCCGATGACGATGACCGAACCGAACGACGATTATCGAACCACAAGATGAACGGTGGCGGTGGATGGCAGAGGTAGAGGGAACCGACCGGCGTTCCTGACCCGAAGGGTCGCCGTCGGCGGAAGTTGGTCGACGCCCTTCTGCGGTTTCCACCTGAAACGGAGGGGTCGGGCCGAGAAACAGGAATGTCCGTGTAAACGGCACTGGTAGCGAAGAGGGCACCGTTTCTACTGGAACCACGATTCACGGCGTCGACGGTCCGTGGCTCTCAGCGGTCTTCCGCAATCATCCACTTCGCCCCCTCGGCGATTCGGTATCTGGAACTACAGCCGTCCCCCGACGCTTCTCCGTTACGTCCGTGTGCGTCGTACACGGAGGACAGCAATCACGTCGGCGAAGATCGTTTGCGAGAGATACTTTTCCCGAGAGACGATTAGTCGAGAAAGGCGGGGTCCACGAAGGATGGTCGGTCGTTGGGTCGTCCGGTCGTTCGGACGGGTATAGAAATCCCGACCTGTATCCGACGGCATACTACACACACCGACCCCCTCGTTTCAGGTGGAACGTCGGAAGCGGATGGGGTCGGGGGGTCGGTCGGCGGTGTAGCGTACATACTTCCAACAGCCACCGTCTTCTAGAAAACAGGATGCTCTAGTTTGCGGTTATTGTTTCAACGCGTATTACATAAGCGTTCCCTTTCTAGAAACCCCCTCCCCTCCCCCACCCTCTCCCCGTTCCACCCGAAACGAAGGGGTGGGGGAGTGTCCCCCGAAATCGAGTTTCGCGAACGGTCCCGAGGAAATGGTAGATATGTATATGTGATGGATGTCCGAAAGTTTGGCGACGGGACGCACCGAGCGAGAGGCTCCGCCCAGAAGGTGTCGAAGCCAGAATGTGGGGTGGTCAACCGACCCACTCCACCGGAAACGGGGGGCTCCGCTCTCGCCGAATCGACCGTCCGACCGGGGTTCGCGGTCGACCCGTCCACGACCGGACTGGACTCGCCGAGCCGCCGTGACTCTCGCCGTCGACGGTCGGTGGCACCGGAGCGACGCTCCTGCCGGCGAGGTCCGAACTCGCGAGGGTCCGCCGTCCGACCGCTCTCTCTTCTCGACGGCCGAGATTCGACTGGTGTTTCCCGGCGACGGCCATCGAACTCCCGGCCGACACTATCGAGCCATAGCCGACACAATCGAACCCCAGTCGCCGCCGTCGTATTCCCGGCCGTCCCCGTGGCGTTCCCGGCCGACACCAACCCCTGGACGAGATTCGACCGGCTCCCAGAATGGGACTCGACCGGCTCCCCGAACGAAACTCGATTCGAAGTCGGCCGACGAGTCCCGATAGGAGGGACACCCACCGACGTTACGACGTTCGGTTCGTGCGAGCGCGTCGATGCCGGTTCGGCGTCGGTCTCGCGACGACCGGACGTTGCTCCCGGCGAGAACGCCGCCGCAGAGTCGACAGTGACAGGGGAGATCCGCTGTATGTACGTCTCTACGGCGGTTTCATGGTGGTGTGGCCAGATAAGAAAGATTTTAATACTCTGGTACACCTTTAGTTCATCTGCATCAACTGGACGCGTTGGTAGGTTTTCGCTACTGCGAAACCGGACAATATCCCCCGGCTTCGCTCTCTCTCGCCGTTCCGGCGCGCGCGTTCCAAACGAAATGAAGGGGTTGCTATCCATCCATGTCAGACGAGAACCCGACACAACCGAACGACGGCACGTCTCAGGGGGACGCCGACAGGAGTTTCGAGGGGGTCGACCTCGACGACGTGGTGCTGGACGACGCGGACGAGGAGGGCAACCAGGGTCTATTCGACGACCTGCTGTCCGGCGAACCCATCTTCGAGAACAAGGAGGTGCTTCGTCCGTCGTACACGCCACACGAACTGCCACACCGGAAAGAACAGATAAACAAGATGGCGACGATTCTCGTCGCGGCGTTGCGCGGTGAGACGCCGTCGAACATCCTCATCTACGGCAAGACGGGGACCGGGAAGACGGCGAGCGCGAAGTTCGTCAGCCAGGAACTCGAGAGCACATCCCAGAAGTACGAGGTACCCTGCGAGGTCGAGTACATCAACTGCGAGGTGACCGACACCCAGTATCGCGTGCTCGCGCAACTGGCGAACAAGTTCATCGAGAACAACCTCGACCGCATTGAGGAACGCATCGACGACCTCGAACGACTCCGGGACGACGCCGCCCCGGACGCGACGTCCGACCCGGCGTCGATGGCCGACACCGAGTTCGACTCCGTCGACGAGATAGACGACCGCATCGCGGAACTGGAAGACGACGCCGACGAGATGGAGACCGTCCCGATGACGGGGTGGCCGACCGACCGGGTGTACAGCACGTTCTTCCAGGCCGTCGACTACGAGGAGCGCGTGGTCGTTATCATGCTCGACGAAATCGACAAACTGGTCGAGAAGAGCGGCGACGACACCCTCTACAACCTCTCACGGATGAACTCCGAACTCGAGAACTCCCGGGTGTCGATCATGGGCATCAGCAACGACCTGAAGTTCACCGACTTCCTGGACCCCCGTGTCAAGTCGAGTCTCGGCGAGGAGGAGATCGTCTTCCCCCCGTACGACGCCAACCAGTTGCGTGACATCCTCCAGCACCGCTCCGACGTGGCGTTCAAGCCGGACGCCCTCTCGGAGGACGTCATCCCGCTCTGCGCCGCGTTCGCCGCCCAGGAGCACGGTGACGCCCGGCGCGCGCTCGACCTCCTCCGGACCGCGGGCGAACTCGCGGAGCGCGACCAGGCCGAGCTCATCGAGGAGGACCACGTCCGCAAGGCCCAGGACAAGATCGAACTCGACCGCGTGGTCGAGGTGGTTCGCACGCTTCCGACGCAGTCGAAACTCGTCCTGTTCTCGACCATCTCCCTCGAGAAGAACGGCGTCCACAACATCAACACAGGCGAGGTGTACAACGTCTACAAGCGCCTCTGCGAGGAGATCGACGCCGACATCCTCACCCAGCGTCGCGTCACCGACCTCATCAGCGAACTCGACATGCTCGGCATCGTCAACGCCGTCGTCGTCTCGAAGGGTCGGTACGGCCGGACGAAAGAGATCAGCCTCTCGGTTCCCATCGAGGAGACCGAGGCCGTCCTCCTCTCGGACTCCCGGCTGGGCGACATCGACGACGTTCAACCGTCCATGCAGCAGGCCCGCTTCGACAACTGATGCGGTAGTCCCACCCTCCTCGACACGAAACGAGGGGGTTCGAAACCGCCGCAGGGCCGACGATGCCCGTCCGGTTCGTCTCCGGGAACGGTCACAGTCGGATTGCTTTCACGAACTCCTCCCGTCGCGGAACACCTACGCCGTCGCTCAGGTCGCAACCGCAACACATAACACGATGCTCCGAGCGCTACCGTCTGGTGTACGCGACGCTGCCCGACCTGCTGCGGTTGTTCGCCCTCCCGGTCTTCGGATGGGCCGCGTGGCGCGACGTGAAGACGCGCCGCGTTCCGAACCGAACGTGGTACCCCCTCGCCGCGCTCGCCGTTCTCCTCCTCTGCTGGGAGGGGTGGCTTGCGTTGCAGGCGACGCCGCTCGAACGGCGGTGGTTCCTCGTTCGCGTCGTCGTGAGCCTCGGGTTCGTCGCACCGCTCGTGCTCGTGTTCTGGTGGTTCCGGGCCTTCGGCGGCGCGGACGCGAAAGCGTTTCTCGTCGTCGCAGCGCTGTTCCCGACGTATCCGCTCTACCACGTCGCGGGCTGGACGCTCCCCGTTCAGGGGACGGTCCTCGGCGTGTTCTCGCTCACGATACTGACGAACACCGTCCTGCTCGGTGCGCTGTATCCGGCGACGCTCGCGGTCCGGAACCTGCTGGCCGGCCGTATCTCTTCGGTGATGTTCGTCGGTCGGACGACGCCGTGGGACGAGATTCCGACGGCGCACGGGCGACTGCTCGAAACTCCGGAGGGAGTCTCGCGTAACGGCGCGGACCTAGACGCCATCCGGATGTACCTCCGCTGGCGCGGAGTCACGCTCGCGGAGTTGCGCGATCGGGCGAGCGACCTCCGGGACCCCGCCACGCTCCCCGACGAGCCGAACCCGCCGACGGACGGCGCAGTCCGTAGCGACGGAATCTCGGAGGACCCCGCGACCGACGGTGGCAGTGCCATCCAGAAGCGCCCTCCCTCCCCTGACTCGGGCTACGAGGACCCCTGGGGTGCGGCGGCGTTTCTCGACGACATCGACCACGGCGCGTACGGCACGACGCCGGCCCAGCTCCGGCAGGGTCTGGACGTCCTCGTCACCGAGGAGACGGTGTGGGTGTCGCCCGGTATCCCGTTCATCGTCCCGATGTTCGCCGGTCTGGTCGTGGCGTTCACCTTCGGCGACCTGCTCTCCGGTCTGCTGGGACTGCTCGGGTTCGTCATCTGAGCCCCGTCTCGACTCGTTATTCGATGCCCGTCACGGTCGTCAGTAGGGTGTACATCCCGTAGCCCATCAGGATGGCGCTGACCAGCGAGGTGACCCACGCCCCGAGCGTGAACGCTATCTTCCGGCGAGAGACCCCGCCAGAGCCGACGACGAGGCCGCTCCCGACGACGCTGGAGATGATGATGTTGTTGAATGAGATGGGGATGCCGAGCGCGATGGCCGCCTGCGCGACGAGGAATCCGGGGACGAGCGCGGCGATGGAGCGCCGGACGCCGAGCTGGGAGTACTCCCGCGACACCGCCTGCAGGAGACGGGGCGACCCCATCCACGCCCCGAGCAGGATGCCGACGCCGCCGAGGACGAGCAAGGCGACGCCGCCAACGGCGAAGTCGGCGAGGAGGGGTTCCAGCGGGCCGGTCGCCAGCCCGACCTGGCTGCCGCCGCTGGAGAACGCCACGACCGCACCGAGACCGACGAGGAACTGTCTGACGCCGGCGTCGACCGACTGGACCATCGTGCGGCGGAGGATCAGAAAGACCGCCACCCCCGCGAGGAGACTCGTCACCACCGTCGCGACGTCGTAGGAGCCGACCAGCGTCGGCGTCGCTCCGACGCGATGAGAGACGAAGCCCGCCACGGTCGGCGTCGGTCCGGGAATGATGGTGAGGTCGACGTTCGCCAGTACGTACCCGACGAAGCCGCCCAGCAGCGGTATCGACATCGTCTCCGGCACGTCGTCGTGGCGTAGTAACCACGCGGTGGCGTAGGCGACGCTTCCCGAGACGAACGGCACGGACAGCCAGAAGGTGACGATGCGCCGGTAGGTGTCGACGGCGGGGTCGCCCCCGAGCGCGAGGCCGGCGCCGACCATCGCGCCCGTGACGGCGAACGCGGCCGGGATGGGGTAGCCCGTCCGGACGCCGAGAGCGATGAAGAGCGCGGACGTGAAGAGGCCGGCGGTGGCCGCCAGCGGCGTGAAACTGACGCCGTCGATGAGGCCAGTGCCGACCGTCTCGGAGATGCTGCCGCCTTGCGTGACGGCACCGGCCGCGGCGAACACGCCGATGAGGAACGCGGCGCGCATCGTCGGGATGGCGTTCGCGCCGACGGCGGGCGCGAACGGCGGTGAGTTGCTCGACGCGCCGAGCGCCCACGCCATGAAGAAGCTGGCCAGTACTGCGACGAAGACGACCGCCAGCGTGCCGACCCCCATCTACAGGACCTCGTGGATGCGTTTCGTGACGCGCGGCCGGACGCCGGTCGGTCGCCGCGCCAGGATGACGGTGCTGTCCGAGCGTCGACCGACCGACTGCGAGACCGTACCGACGAGTCGCCGCCGGATAATGCTGTGGCGGGTCGTCCCCATGACCGTCACGTCGTGGTCGTCGGCGGCCTCGACCACGGCGTCCGCGACGTCGCCGCGCTCGACGCGCGTCTCGACGGTCGCCGGTCGGGCTATCGCGGCCATCTCGGTGAGCAGTTGCTCGGCGGTCGCCCGGTCGTCACCGTGGCCGACGACTCGGAGCAGTTCGACGCGGGCGTCGTTGGCGACCGCGATGGCGCGGGCCACCTCGGTCGCCAGTGTGGCGTGCGGCCCCTCCGCGACTGGGACGAGCACCGACTCGACGCCGTCGGCTTCGGCTCCCAGTTTCTCGACCAGCACGTCACAGGGCGCGCTCCGGACGAGACGGTCGACGTTCGACCCGAGAACGACCTCGCTGGTGCGCTGGCGCTCGTGCCAGCCGACGACCAGCGCGTCGCAGTCGAACTCGACGACGGCGTGGACGAGCGCCCGGGACACGTCGTAGGCGACGAGTAGCTGTCCCCGGACCGGCACTGCTCCCCCGGCGGTCTCGACGGCGTTGTCGAGAATCTCCCTGCGCTCGCCGCCGAACTGCCGTTTGATGACTTCGTCCTCGAACAGCGCGAACGGCGACTGGCGCTGGGTGACGACGACGCTCAACACGAGCACCTCGCCGCCGGCGTCGCGCGCGACGTCGACCGCGGTCCGCGTCAACTGGGCGGCTCGTTCAGGGTGAGCGACCGCGACCGCGACGCGGTAATCGTTCTCCCGACTCATTTCCACGTCGTACGGCGGGAACGGGGAAAAGCGTTCGTCCCGGTACAGGACGACGACTTCGACGCACGAGGTGAAGCGACTCGCGACTGACTTCCAGTTGAAACGACCCCCTAGAACTCCTCCTCGACCACGTTTATCGTCAGGGAGCCGAAACCCGTGCAACGGAACGCTCGGCTTGCTTGCTCGCACGCTCGCGGGAAGTGTACTCGCCGCTGCCGTCCACGTTCTCGTCCTCGCTGACGTCGGCGTGACGACGGTGGTCGTACGCGAGGAGGGCACCGTTTCGGGTGGAGAACGTGACTCGAAACCGGACGCCGCTTCGGGACCCGACGGCTCCGGAGAAAACGAAGTTGTTCAGTCGTCCGCGTCGTCGGCTTCTCCGCCGTCGGCGACGGGTCTGCCGGTCTGCTCGCTACGCGCGGACGAGATGTTTCGGTAGCCGATTCTGGCAAGCGCCAGTGCGAGGCCGGCAAGCACCAGCGAAAGGATCGACTGGACGGCCAGCGAGATGGCTTCCGCCGTCGTGCTGGCGTCCAGTGCACCCGCCGGCGCGCGCAGCAGGCCGATCCACAGCAGCGCGACGATGGTCACCGCGAACATCAGCACGAGCGGACCGCCGGTGCTCAGCAACTGCTTGTCGTCGTCCCAGTTGACGAGCCAGATGGTCGCGGTCAGCAGTGCCAGCGCGGCGAGCAACTGGTTCGCGCTGCCGAACAGCGGCCAGAGGCTGCCCCAGGTCCCGCTGGCGACCAGGACGTACGCCAGGGCGCACTGGACGCCGGCGTTGACGTAGCGGTTCGTCGCCGTCTTCTGGGCGCTCGTCTCGGGCGTACCGATGATCTCTTCGAACATGTAGCGGCCCAGTCGGACCGCGGTGTCGGTGCTGGTCAGCAGGAAGCTGACGAAGACGAGGCCGATGAACGGGATGCCGTACGTCGCGGGGACGCCCAGGCTCGTGAGCATGACCCCGCCGCCGGTCGGGAAGTTCGCCAGCGCACCCGCGAGTCCGCTGGAGAACTCCGTCGTGGCGACGATGGCCAGCGCGGCGACCGCGGTGGTTGCCAGCAGCCCCTCGCCCAGCATCCCGCCGTACCCGATGACGCGAGCGTCGCTCTCGGTGTTGAGTTGCTTCGCGGTCGTCCCCGAGGACACCAGCGAGTGGAACCCGCTGATGGTCCCGCAGGCGATGGTGACGAACAGGAACGGGAAGATGGGTCCGAGCGAATCGCTGACGAAGCCCGTGAACGCCGGTAGTTGCGTTTCGAGCGCCGAGTAGGTAGTTCCGTCGACCGTCACCGGGTCGAACGTGCCCAGCGAGCCGAGGATGATGCCCACGACCATCCCCCCGACGCCGGCGTACAGCAGGAACGACGACAGGTAGTCGCGCGGTTGCAGCAGCGTCCACACGGGGAGGACGCTAGCGACGAACGCGTAGACGACGACGATGGGGACCCACGCGGCGACGTTGACGTTCTGGGCGCTCGCCAGCGGGAGCCACGACCCGCCGTCGCCGAACAGGACGATGACGTCGGAGGCCAGTTCCGGGTGGCTGAACAGCGCGACCGGGTACTGGATGCCGACCCAGACGCTGGCGAACACGCCGGAGACGAAGATGGCGGTCCCGACGAGGAACGGCAGGTCTAGCTGGTAGAGCCAGACGCCGAACACCAGCGCGAGCATGATGTACAGCATGCTCGCCGTGGCCGCACTCGGGAACGCGTCGAAGACGACGGCCACGACGAGCGCGAACACGGCGATGACGAGGATGATCGTCAGGAACGCGAACCACAGCAACATGTTCTTGCCGCGCTCGCCGACGTACTCGCCCATGATGTAGCCGATGGACTTGCCCTCGTGGCGCAGACTGCCGGACAGCGACATGAAGTCGTGGACCGCCCCCAGAATCGGGTTGCCGATGGCGATCCAGAGAACGGCTGGCAGCCAGCCGAACGCCGCACCCGCCGTAATCGGGCCGACGATGGGTGCGCCGCCCGCGATGCTCGAGTAGTGATGCCCCAACAGGACCGTCTTCTTGGCGGGAACGTACTCCTGCCCGTCTTCGTACTTGTGGGCCGGTGTGTCCCGACTGTCGTCCAGTTCGACGAACCGTGCCAGATACCGCGAGTACCCGAGGTAGCCGACGCTGAACAGCGCCAGCACTCCAAGTACCATCCAAATGATAGATGTTGCCATGGTATTCTGCCCCAGAGTTCAAAAATTGACGTACTACAATAAATGTTCCTTTCGTTTCCTGCAGAATGGAGCGCTCCACCGCTCGAAAATAGGTTTGTTGTCTACTCCGCAGGATTACTACATCTTCCGGATATATCGGAACGTAGTTAGTAGCGAATTCGTTACCAAATCGCGGTCGACGGCGACCGCCGGCGCGGCCGGTCGCTACGGTCACGGAGCACGCTCGGCTACTTCGCCGACTCGCTGGCGGCCGGCGGCGCTTCGACCTCGACCGCCAGTTCGGCCGCGACCTCCGCCAGCAGGGAGCCTTTCACCTCCTGGACGCGCTCCTCGATGGTGGCGACGACGGGTTCGTCGAACGCCGAGCGTATCTCGTCGATGCGGTCGCGCTCGGTGCGACAGCGCTCGCGGAGGTAGCGCGCACCCCGGCCCCCCTCGTCGTCGTCCGGTTCCGGAGTCACCTTGTTGACGACCAGCCCTTCCACGTCGAGGTCGTACTCCGTCAACTCCTCGATGGCCCGCCCCGTCTCGCGAATCGAGAGCTCGTCCGGATTCAGGACGAGGTAGAACGCGGCCTCCTCGCGGAGGACGCGTCCCGCGAACTCGAAGGTCTCCTTGCGCTCCTCGAGTCGCCGGATGATGGGGTCGTCCTCCGCGCGCCGCCGGGCCTCGTGCTCGCCGACGGCCGCCTTCTCGAACAGTTCGATGCTCTTCGCGCGCTTGTCGAGCAGTCGGTCTATCCAGTCCCCGAGGAACTCCGGCAGGCCGAGCAGGCGGAGGGTGCCGCCGGTCGGCGAGGTGTCGAAGACGACGCGGTCGTACTCCTCGCTGTCGCGCATCACGTCCACGAACCGGTCGAACAGCGCCGCCTCGTGCGCGCCGGGAGTCTTGTGGGCGAGTTCTATCTGGCGGTCGATGGCGTTGACGACGGCGGGGCTGACCTGGTCGCTCATCGCCCGCTTTATCTCCTGCATGTGTCGCTGGACCTCCTCGTCGGGGTCGATCTCCATCGCCCACAGGTTCTCGTGGCCCTCGACCGGCGCGGGGTCGTCCCCGAACTGCTGGTCGAACACGTCGGAGGTGCTGTGGGCCGGGTCCGTCGAGACGACGAGGGTGTCGAGACCCGCGCGAGCGCACTTCAGGCCGTAGGCGCTCGACACCGTGGTCTTGCCGACGCCGCCCTTCCCGCCGAAGAAGACGAACTTCATGTTAGAAGTGATACTGTTGGCCCTTGCGTTCGATGAGCGACTCGCGGTCCCACATCCGGCGCTCGAACTGCTCGAACTCCTCGCCGAGATACGGCAGCAGTTCGGCGGTGTAGTAGGAGACGGGACTCGGGATGCCGAAGGCGTCCGAGAAACAGGCGAACATGAATTCGTCTTCGATGTCCTCCGCCTCCTTCTCGATGAGTTCGAACGAGGGATGCTCTATCATCCCGTGGTAGAGTCCGTGCAGCACTTCCCGTAGCCAGTCGCGGTACGCGGCGATCCGCTCGTGGAGCGTCATACCCTCAAAAGGGAAGCCCCGCGGTTAAGGCTTCGCCACGCTCGCGTGCGGTCCCTGGGCGCGTCGGAGCGGTCGCTCGCGTCCGCCTCGCCTGTCGTCACTCGACGTCCGCTGCGAGCGCGTCGAGCAGTCGCCGGAGTTCACCGCGGCGCTTCCACGCCGCGACCCGATCAGACACCGACGCGACCGGCAGGCCGAGCGACACCGACGACCGCGCGGTCACCCGCGTTCCCTCGTTCTCGCGGTCCAGCGTCAGCGTGGTCTCCATCGATTCGAACGGCCCCTCGTCGCCGCGCTGACGGTACGCGACGCCCGCTTCGCGCTCCTCGAAGACGAGCACCGTCTGGAGGCCGCCGCCGCGCGCGAGCACGGCCGTTTCGTCCTCGCCCTCCTCTACCTGGTTCACCGAGAACGTTCCCTCGAACCGGACGACGCGCTCGGGCAACAGTTCGCGCTCTATCTCCGCCGGTGCCGCGTTCACGAACCGCGAAACCTCGACCGTTCGCATGTCGACACCGTGGCACGCACGCCGGATAAAGTATCGTTAGGTTATAGCCCCCCGCCGAGCATCTCTCGGGTATGACCATCGAGGAACGGGGCGACGCCCACCTCATCACGCACGCGCTGGCAAAAGACACCCTCTCGAAGCTTCGAGACGTCGAGACCGAGCAGGTCGGCTTCCGCAAGGGGCTCGTGAAACTCGGCCGCATCTGCGGCTACGAGATAATCGACGGCGCGATGGACACGGAGTACGTCTCCATCGAGACGCCGATGACCGAGACGACCGGCGAACGCGTCAAGGGACTGGACGACGTAGTCATCGTCAACGTCCTGCGCGCCGCGACGCCGTTCGTCGAGGGACTGCTGAAGGCGTTCCCGCGCGCCAAGCAGGGCGTCATCTCGGCGGGCCGCGACGAGGAGGCCGGGATGGACGACGGCCAGTTCCCCATCACCATCGACTACATCAAGCTCCCGGAGATAACCGAGCAAGACACCGTCATCGTCGCCGACCCGATGCTCGCCACCGGGAGCACGATGTGCGCGGTACTGGAGGAGGTCCTCTCGGAACAACCCAATCCGGAGAACCTGTTCGTCCTCTCGGCCGTCAGCGCCCCGGACGGTCTGCTCCGCGTGGGCGACCAGTTCCCGGAGGCCGACCTGCTGACGGTGAGCATCGACGACCGCCTCGACGACGACGGGTACATCGTTCCCGGCCTCGGCGACGCCGGTGACCGTGCGTTCCGGACGAAGTAAGCGCACGCCCCTCTTCCCTCGTCTCGGGCACGACCGCAGAGGACCGTCGCGTCGATACCCGAGGTACTGCCGGACCGAGAGCGAAGAACCCGGATGTAACGGTACTTGGCGTCACGAACGCCGGGAGAGCGGTGCCGGGGCGTCCCCGACCGTCGACTCACTCCAGTTTCGAGAAGTCGGTCTCGACGTCGCCGTCCCGGTCGAGGTCGACGATGGCCTCGAACATGCCCATGAAGCGCTCTATCTGTTCTTCGTCGTGGACGCCCTTCGAGAGGTGGAACAGACCGACGGCGTCGTGTTCGGCCAGCAGGTCCAGCAGGTCCGCGACGGCGTCGTGGACGCGCTGTTCATCGGCGTAGTACGCCATCTCGGTGATTGAGTCGAGGCTGATGCGACGCTTGCCGTCGGTGTTGGTGAGGAAGCGTTCGGTCACGTCGAGGATGCCTTCGAGGTCGTCGGGCGAGGAGACGTAGTGGACGTCGTCGGCGTTGCGCCGGGAGTAGCCCCGCTCGATGGAGAGCGTGTCGAGGATGTCGGCCTTGCTCTCGTCGACGTCGTAGTGGTCGAGTTTCTGTTTCACCTCGCGGGCGGTCGTCCGCGTCGAGATGACGAGAAAGCGGTCGGTGTCGGTCTTCAGGAAGTCGGTGTCGATTCGGTCCGTCTCTCCCGTACTCGGATGCAGCAGCAGTACGCCGGTCCCGCCCGGCACTGTCTCCGGGGTATTCTCGATTGCGAGCCGATAATCCATATTCGTCGGTAACTGGGGGCTAAGACTTAAAATATGCGGGAAAACGTCTCGACACTGTCGGGACTCAGAACACGCTGTCGGCGGTCGCCGCGCCGACCACGCTGAAGATAGCCCCGACGCTGATGGCCTTCAGTGTCGTCACCACCACGCGCGAAGACGCCTCGCCGTCGAGCAGGCCGTCCTGCAGGAACGTCTCGGGTGCGGCCAACGTGAGCGCCAGGATGGTTACGGACCCGAACGCGACGCCCATGAGCGAGACGAACCGCGCCGGTACGCCCGCCACCTCCGCCTCGCGGTCGGGGTCGCGCTCGTCGTCGGCCTTGTACAGCGCTCCGTACCCGATTCCGAAGACGATGCAGACGGTTCCCAGCGCGTGCAGCCACGTCATGTTCCCCGCCAGCACCCACACCTCCTCGGTTACGACGAACGGCCCCGCGAGCAGGAACCCGCCGACTATCTGCTGGGCGCTGTCGGCGAGAGCGTACCGTTTTTTCGACCCGACCATACCGTGACGACGGACCGAGCGGGTTTAAGTATCCGGTCTCGGTCGTTCGGTTCTCGTCCGTTCCGAACCGACTTTCACCCCCGCGCACCACTGGCCGACCATGAGCGTCCGCGAGGAGTTCGACGAGTGGGCGGCCGAGGGCCGCGACCGCGGGATGGAGGATCGACACTGGCACACGGCCAAACACGTGCTCGCCCGGATGCCGGTCGAGGCGGGCGACACGGTGCTCGACCTCGGCTGTGGCAGCGGGTACGCCGGGCGTGCGCTCCGGGACACGAAGGAGGCGGGCCGGGTGTACGGTATCGACGGTTCGCCGGAGATGGCGCACAACGCCCGGGGGTACACCGACGACGCGAACGTCGCCTTCGTCGTCGGCGACTTCGAACACCTTCCGTTCGCCGACGACAGCGTCGACCACGTCTTCTCGATGGAGGCGTTCTACTACGCCAGCGACCCCCACGAGGCCCTGCGGGAACTCCGGCGCGTACTCCGCTCCGGCGGAACGTTCTCGTGTGCGGTCAACTACTACGAGGAGAACGTCCACTCCCACGAGTGGCAGGAGTTCATCGAGGTGGAGATGACGCGCTGGAGCGCCGCCGAGTACCGCGAGGCGTTCCGCGAGGCCGGATTCCACGTCGCCCAGCAGGACAACGTCCCGGACCGCGAGACGGAGATCCCGCCAGCGGAGGCGTTCCCGACGGACGACTGGGACTCCCGCGAGGCGATGGTCGAACGCTACCGCGAGTTCGGGACGCTGCTGACCGTCGGCGTCGTTCCCTGACCGATTCCCGTCGCCTTCTTCCCCCTTTACTTCGTGTGGAGAACGAGGGACAGGGGGGACTTCTTACTCCAGTCGAAACGAGAGCGTCGTTCCGTATCTCGGCGTTCCCCGTCGATGCGAGCGACTGCGTCGAAGAGCTACAGGCGAACGGACGACTCTCCGGTCGCTACCGCGTCCGTCCAGCCCCGCGAGTTCCGAAGTTCGTCGACGGAGGTCGGCGACGAGGGGGAGTCCGGCTCCGGTCGTAGCGACAGTTGCCAGTGGCCGACGTCGCGCCACTCGCCGTGCTTGTAGCCGACCGCCTCGTACACGCCGACGCGTTCGAACCCCAGCGCTTCGTGTAGTGCGACGCTCGCCGGGTTCGGCAACGCTATCACCGCGATAGCGTTGCAGAATCCCTGTCGTCGCAGGACGGCGAAGAGCGACTCGTAGAGGCCGCGAGCGACGCCACGTCGCCGTCGACCCTCGCGAACGTAGACGGCGACGTCGACCGACCACCGGTACGCCGGTCGGTCGTTCCGGTGGCTGGCGTACGCGTATCCTACCACCGTCCCCTCCTGTTCGCACGCCAGCCACGGGAGGTCCCCGGTCGTCTTCCGGACCCGCGACGCCATCTCCTCGGCGGTCGGCGGCGTCGTCTCGAACGAGATGGCCGTGTTCTCCACGACCGGCGAGTAGATAGCCGTCATCTCCTCGGCGTCGGCCGCGGTCGCCAGCCGTATCGTCGTTCCCATGGCGACCCGTCCACTGCTCGCCTGATAAAACCGACGCGCCCCGGAAACCGAATCCACACGCTTCGGAGTTCGTCTCGCAGTCGACAGCACATCGCCGGGAACTCTCCGACGGTCGGAGAGTTTACGCGTCGATATCGAAGAAACCAACCGCTTCGTTTCGACTGGAGATTCGGCCGGCGTCGCCGTCAGACGAACTTCCGGACGGTCACGTCGAGCGTGTCGAGGTCGACGATGGGCGCGAAACCGGCGTCGGGGTCGATGTTGACGCTCTTCTGGAAGGCGGTCTGGGCCTGCCAGCACCCCGAGTTGATGGCCGTGACGTTGTGGTACTTGCCGAACCCGAGCTTGTGAACGTGACCCGTGTGGAAGATGTCCGGCACCTCGTCGATGACGAGGTAGTCCTTCTCCTCCGGCGCGATGCGGGTGTGGCCGCCGTACTGCGGGGCGACGTGGCGCTTCTTCAGGAGCTGGTACATCGCCCTGTGCGGGTCGTCGTAGCTGGCCTTCTCGTCGGGCAGTTCGGCGATGACCTCGTCCAGCGAGACGCCGTGGTACATCAGCACCGAGACGCCCTCGACGGTCACCGTCGACGGGTTGCCCGTGATGCGGGCGTCGTGGACGTCCATTATCGAGCGCAGTTCCTCGTCGAATCCCGGCTGTGGTTCGGCGAGCCGAACCGCGTCGTGGTTGCCGGGAATCATGACGATCTCCACGTCGCCCGGCACCTCCTTCAGATGTTCCGAGAACTGCTCGTACTGCTCGAAGATGTCCACGATGTCGAGTTCCTCGTCCTGGTCGGGGTAGACGCCGACGCCCTCGACCATGTCGCCCGCGACGAGCAGGTACTCGACGTGCTCCGCCTCCTCCGTGTGGAGCCAGTCGGCGAACCGCGACCACGCGTCGGCGAGGAACTCCTGGCTGCCGACGTGGACGTCGCTGATGAGCGCGGCCTGCACGTGCCGGTCGGCGGTCGAGGGCGAGTAGGTCCGCGGCACGTCCGGGAAGTGGAGCGAGTCGACGAACAGGATGCCGGCGTCGTCGGCCAGCGTCCCCTCGACCGCGATGGCCTCGTCGAGCATGAGTTCGTCCACGACGTCGGCGAACTCCCGGTCTTTCATGACCAGGCAGGGGAAGGTGCCGTTCGTGTCCTCCAGTTCGACCAGCCAGTGACCGCTCGCCGTCGAGCGGATGTCGCTTATCATCCCGACGATGGCCGCCTCGCTGCCGCCGGGCATCTCCGCGACGGCGTTCGTCGGTCGGGCGTTCACCCGGCCCCGAAGCTGCCCGGAGAGCCGCTTGAAGCGGTCGCGGAAGACGGAGACGAAGTCCTCGTACTCGCCGGTTCCCGTGCTCTCGCCCGTCACGTCGCCGTCGATGGCGACCGACCGGTCGGCGACGCTCCGGGACGTCGTCACCCCCGCTCCGTCCGACCGTCCCTGCGTCGACTCGCTCGCGGACCCCTCCGTTTCGACTGGAGACGCCCCGTCCCGGGGACCCGAACTCACGTCGGCGTTTCCAGTTGAAACCGGGGGGTCGTCGGACTCGTCGCCGTTCCCGTCGAGGGTCCGTCTGACGTGGTCGGCGGAGAGTTTCAGTGCGTCCTCGGGGGCGGATTCGACTGCGCGGTCGAGCGCGCCCGCGGGGTCGGGCGCGGACGCGAGCAGCGTCACCGCCTCGCGGTCGGCGTTGTACCCGCGGCTCGTCAACTCTCGCACGATTCGAGCCGGGGTTTCGAGTGGCACGAGTTGAACGAAGCGCGGGGGCGGCCAAAAATCTAGCGAACCAACCCAGAAGGTTGACAACCCGGGATGGCTAACCGCACCGTAATGAGTCCTCCAGACGAGTCGTCGTCCGACGGTGGGAGGGACCGGCCGGTTTCGGAGGACCGGTTCGGTCCGGACTCCGACCGTCCCTCCGATTCCGACCGGTCGCAGGGGTCCGACCCCGAGGATTCCCCCGGTCGAGAGTGGTCGACCGGGCCGGACCGGGCCGGACCGGTGGGCTGGTGGCGGTGGTTCCGGACCACCGACAACGGAACCGTCACGTTCGTGCGCGAGATGCTGGAGAGCGCCGCCATCGTCGTAGCCATCGGTCTTCTCCTGTTCGCCGTCAGCGGCGTCTGGCCGCCGATGGTCGCCGTCGAGAGCGGGAGCATGGAACCCCACATGGAGCGAGGGGACCTCATCTTCGTCATGGAGGAACACCGCCTCACCTCGGGTGCCGCCGTCGACGGTACCGGCATCGTCACCTACCAGGCCGGCCAGGGCGCGGACTACAGGAGCTTCAGCAACTACGGCGACGTGATAATCTACAAGCCGGACGGCGAGTCCGACCGGACGCCGATAATCCACCGGGCGCGCTTCTGGGTCGAAGAGGGCGAGAACTGGTACGACGAGGCCGACGAGTCCTATCTCGGTAGCGCGGACAGTTGCAAGGAGATAGAGACCTGTCCCGCCCCGCACGACGGTTTCATCACGAAGGGCGACGCCAACCGCGCGTACGACCAGGTGGTCGGCATCAGCGAGCCCGTGCGTCCGTCCTGGGTCCGGGGCACCGCCGAGGTGAAGATACCGTGGCTCGGCCACGTCCGCCTGTTCTTCTCGCGGGCGAGCGTGCCGGCCAGCCCCCAGTACGGTTCGACCGCGGAGTACGGCCCGTCGCCGGGCGACGACGTGACCGCGCCGTCGCTCGCGAACTCGAACGAGTCGGCGTCGCACTCCGCCGTCGTGCCGGTGTGACTGCCCACGCGACGCATCTCCTTCGACACCGACCGTGAACGACGCGGCGACGACGCTACGGTGGATCCACTAACGTCGGTGCTCCTCTCCGCGTAGTCGCCGAAAATAACGCGTTCTCACTGCCGATTCGTCCGGGCGTCGACCCGTACGGAGCCCTGGCCGACGCTATTCGGTAGTTCGGGAAAGGAAGCGCGTCGCGATGTATAGCGAGGTGCTATACGCTGGTTTATATGACGCGGTTCTGCAGGTAGTCGAGGTGCTTGGCGTTGTAGACGATCTGGACTTCGTCCTCGGCCGCGCTACCGATGCAGGTCAGGCGGACCTGCTTCTCCTCGACCTCTTCGTCGCTGAGAATCTGCTGCATGTCCATGTCGATTTCGCCCTTCTTGAGGATGGCCGCGCAGTTCGCACAGGCACCGGCGCGGCACGAGAAGGGCCAGTCGTAGCCCTGCGCCTCGGCCGCTTCGAGGATGTACTCGCCTTCGTTCACGTCGAGCGTGCCGTAGTCCTCGTCGCCGAGGCCGGCGTCCTCTGCCTTCTCGAAGAGGTCGTCGTCGTCAATGTCCCATCCCTGGTCGTCCAGCACTTCGTAGTTGAGGTATTCAACGGTGGGCATCACCTCGTGGTTCGCCCGGCGTACGGTTAGTAGTTATTGTTTATCCCGACCCCGTCTATAAATCGGGAACGACGGATGAAACGGGGTCCCGCGCTACAGCGGGACGTACTCGAACAGCAGGAACGACGCCAGCGCGGAGATGCTCGGCGTGATTATCCAGAGGCCGACGACCCGCGCTGTCGTCGAGGGGTTGAACAGGTCGCTCGCGGAGAGCACGTCGGGGTCTTCCTCGCCGATCCGGGCCACCTCGTTCTCGGGTTCGGCGGCGATAGCGCCGACCGACATCTCCGAGCGCTCCTCCGACTCGTCGGGGCCCTTGACCGCCGCGGCGGCCGCGTCCGAAATCCGCACCGTCCGGGTTGCCCGGCCCCAGCCGAGACCGACGATGCACATCGTCGCGCTCACCGCGAGACTGGCCGGGATGCCGAGTTCGGAGAGGAACGTGATGATGCTGGCGCTGACCACCTCGACGATGAGCGCCGCGAGCAGCGGCAGGTCGGTCAGGTCGTTGCCCACCGTGTCGAGCGTCCGCCGCGCGATGGTGAACGCCCCGATTGCGGTCGCGCCCGCCGCCAAGAGGACGCCGGAACTCTCCCCAATCGCGCCGGCCCCGACCAGCGGCGCGACGGCGTTGGCCACGTTCGACGCGCCCGCGGAGAAGGCCATGTAACAGCCGATGCCGACCACGAGGCCGTTGACGATCAGTTGCTTGGGCGTCGCGTTCGCGGAGACGGTCGGGTACGGCAACGACCCGACGCGGGAGAACTCGATGAGGGGGCCTTCCGACTGTTCGAGCCTGAACCACGCGTCGAGATACGGGTAGAGGTAGCGTCCGATGACGGCACAGATCCAGAACGCAATGACGGGCGCGAGCAGCCACGCCGAGACGATCTGGAACATGACGCTCTCCCGGAGCGTCTCCGTGGCCACGCCGAGACCGGCGATGGCTCCGACCGCCGTCATCGACGTGGAGGCGGGGACGCCGAAGAGGTTCGAGATGAGCAGCGCCAGTCCGACGAAGAAGAGGACGCCGACGCTGGCTACGAGCGTGAACTCCTCACTGGGGACGATTTTCCCGCCCATCGTCGCGATGACGTTGCGGCCGACGGTCCAGCCACCGACGAGGAAGAACGCCGACATCAGGGTCGCAGCACCGAGCTTCGAGACGGTGTGGCTGCCGACCGCCGGGCCGAACGCCACTCCGGTGGAGGACCCGCCGATGTTGAAACCAACGAAGACGGCGACTGCGAGACCGACGAGCAGAAGGACATCGACCATGCCTAATTTAATTCGACCCACCGTCTTAAACGGTGTCGACTCGGTGCCTTTAGACCCGCCGCGGGCGAAGGGGGCGTATGTTCCCCGAGTTCGAGGTCGTCCCCGCTGTGGACGTTCAGGACGGCGACGTCGTCCAGTTGGTACAGGGAGAGCGAGGCACCGAGAAGCGCTACGGCGACCCGGTCGAGGCGGCCGGCCGCTGGGTCGACCAGGGAGCCGAGACGCTCCACCTCGTCGACCTGGACGGGGCGTTCGACGGCGAGCGGGCGAACGCACCAGCGGTCGAAGCCATCCTCGACGCCGTCGACGTGGACGTCCAGCTCGGCGGCGGCATCCGCACGGTCGACGACGCCACCGACCTGCTCTCCCGGGGCGTCGACCGGGTCATCCTCGGCACCGCCGCGGTCGAGAACCCCGACGTCGTCGAAGCCATCAGCGCCGAGTATCCGGGTTCCGTGATGGTGAGCCTCGACGCGAAAGACGGTGAAGTGGTCGTGTCGGGGTGGACCGAGAGGACCGGCCTCGACCCGGCGGAAGCGGCGGCGCGCTACGAGGACCTCGGCGCCGGCGCGATACTGTTCACCGACGTGGACGTCGAGGGACGGATGGAGGGCGTCCAGACCGAACAGGTGCGTCGCGTGGTCGAGGCGGTCGACGTTCCCGTCGTCGCCAGCGGCGGCGTCGCCACCGTCGCAGACGTTCGTGCGCTCCGGGACGCGGGCGCGGCCGCGGTCGTCGTCGGGAGCGCCCTGTACGAGGGCGCGTTCACGCTGGAGGAAGCCCGGGCGGCGCTCGACTGACCCCGGTCAGCGCGCCAGACGGTCGAGGTTCCGGACCGTGTCGGGAACCTGCATGAACTTGACGCGCGGTTCGGCCAGCAGGAACGCGCCGGCGACGGCCATCGGCGCACCCAGCAGGAGTCCGGGAACCGTCCCGCCGAGGAGGGCACCCATGAGGACCATGAGCGTAGCGAGTACGTCTCGTTTCATATCGTGAGCGTACGAGCGCGAACAAGATATATCTACGTCAGACGCGTGTAAGAAGGTAGAAAACAACCGCGAGGAGACAGGTCGAGCGGACGACCGGACCGTTCGCACCCTCGACGAGCGACCGTTGAACGGAACTGCCTTGTCGCTGTGGGACCTCCCACCGGATATGAGCGACCGCACCGCCGCCGTCACTCGAGAGACGGCGGAGACGGAGATAGAGGTGACCCTGGACGTCGACGGCGACGGCGACTCGACCGTCGAGACCGGCGTCGGCTTCTTCGACCACATGCTCGACAGTTTCGCGCGCCACGGGCTGTTCGACCTGACCGTGCGCGCGGACGGCGACCTCCACATCGACGACCACCACACCGTCGAGGACGTGGCCATCACGCTCGGCGAGGCGTTCGACGAGGCGCTCGGCGACCGCCGGGCCATCGAGCGCTTCGCCGACCGGACGGTCCCGCTGGACGAGGCCGTCGCGGAAATCGTCGTGGACGTGAGCGGCCGCCCCCTCTTCGAGTTCGACGGCGACTTCTCCCAGGAGCAGGTCGGCGAACTGACGAGCCACATGGCCGGCCACTTCTTCCGCTCGCTGGCGATGAACGCCGGACTGACCATGCACGCCGCCGTGTCGGGCGAGAACGCCCACCACGAGATAGAGGCGCTGTTCAAGGCCAGTGCGCGCGCGTTGGACGACGCGACGCAGATAGACGAGCGCCGGAGCGACGTGGCGAGCACGAAAGAGAGCCTCTGAACCGATTCCGGCACGGTCTCCTCCGGAGCCTCGTCGCTGACGGCAGTTCGACCGGCGGCGCCGGTCGGGACGGCGAGCGTGCGGACCGACGGGCGTGGCGTACCGGACGACTCTCGGCCGACGCGCGGACTCGTACGAGGACGTCGCGACCATCGAACCGCCCGAACGCGGGTCCCCTGCAAGTACAGCCGTCGGTAATAAGGACGTCGTGACCGTCGAACTGTGCAGTGAACCGCTCGAACACCTCCTCGACTACCGCACCCGTCGCACAGCACCGCGCGAGACTGCCGTGCGAGCCTCGCTCGCCCACCGAGGTCAGGGAGGGCGAGCCGTGACCGCGGAACTGAAGAATCTCGAGGACCAGGTGCTCGTCGTCACCGGGGCGTCGTCCGGCATCGGTCTGACGACAGCGCGGATGGCCGCGGACCGCGGGGCACGGCTGGTGCTCGCCGCCCGTAGCGAGGACGCGCTGCGGGAGTTGACCGAGGAGATAACGCAGGCCGGCGGCGACGCGGTGTACGTCGTCGCCGACGTTGGCGACCGGGACGACGTCCGCGAGATAGCGCGGGTCGCGGAGGAGACGTACGGCGGTTTCGACACCTGGGTCAACGTCGCGGGCGCGTTCCTCTACGGCAAACTGGAAGACACCCCCGTCGAGGACATGCGACGACAGTTCGACACCAACGTCTGGGGCCTGCTGTACGGCTCGCTCGAAGCTGCCGACCACCTGAAAGAGCGCGGCGGTGCAATCGTGAACATCGGTAGCGTCGTCTCCGACCAGGCGCTGGCCCTGCAGGGCAGCTACGCGGCTTCCAAGCACGCCGTCAAGGGCTTCACCGACGCGTTGCGCATGGAACTGGAAGAAGAGGACGCGCCGATGTCCGTGACGCTCATCAAACCCAGCGCCATCGACACGCCCTATCCTCGGCACGCGAAAAACTACATGGACGAGGAGGCGACGCTTCCGCCGCCCATCTACGCTCCGGAGACGGTAGCGCGCTCGATACTGCACGCCGCGGAACACCCCGACCGCGAGGTGTTCATCGGCGCGGGCGGCAAGAGCATGTCCGTGCTCGGCCACTACGCGCCGAGTTTCATGGACACGCTCGTGGAGACTGTGTTCGTCCGGCTGCAGAAGAAGGACCGACCGGCGCGTTCGGACGAGCAGAACGTCCTCGACGATCCGGTCGGCGACCTCGAACAGCGCGGCGACTACGAGGGTCATGTCTCCGAGACCAGCCTCTACACGAAGCTCTCGCAGCGCCGGACGACGCCCGGTACGGCGCTCGCCGCCGTCGGGGTCGTCGCTCTGATGCTGTACGCGCGCTACAGGGCGATGCGCGGCAGAGACGGCGGGGACGCCTGAGCGCCGGACGGCGGCTACCGAAGCCTCGCGCTGACGCCGGACGGGGCGACGCCGAGGGACGAGCGCCGGAGCGACGCGGCGAGCACGGAAGAGAGCCCTGGGACGAGTTCGCCGTAGCTACTGCGCGGTTCGGCGAAGCGACGCGCCGTCTCGCCGACCGAACCGGGTCCCTGGAACGGGAAACCCCTTAAACGGAGCCTCCGTTGTCCCAGACATGTTCGACCGCATCATGCAGAAGTTCGAGGGGAGCCCCTCCCAGCAGCAGGTCATCCGGCTGCTCCTCGAACGCGGTTTCTCGGTCAGCGACGAGGGTCGGGTCGTCTCGGGGAGCATCGAGATTCCGAACACCCAGATAGCGCGCGAGATTGGCGTCGACCGCCGGGTCGTCGACTCGACGACGGACGCCATCCTCGAAGACGAGGAACTGCGGCGCATCTTCCAGAACATCTCCTCCATCCCGAGCCTGATGGACCTCGCGCCCGTGCTCGATCTGACGGTACTGACCATCGACGTCGCCGACGCCGACGAGCCCGGCATCGTCGCCACGGTGACGACGCTACTGGCCGACAACGACATCTCCATCCGCCAGACGGTCAGCGAGGACCCCGAGTTCACCGACGAGCCGCGCCTGTACATCGTGACGGACGCCGACATCCCCGGCGACGTGCTCAACGACCTGAAGAACCTCCAGTTCATCCGGAAGATAGAACTGAAGTGAGGACGCCGCTCTCCCGTACTTCCTTCTCGTCCGGTTCGTTTCCCGACGACGGTCGCGTAGCGGAGACCGCGGTAGCAGAACCGTAGAGGGCCGCCGCGACGAACAGCCGGAGGGCGAGGACTGCGACGACGAGCCGGGACGGCAACGTGGCAGAGCAGCCGACATTGGCAGAAATTCCAGACATGAAAGCAGTTATCTGGCCGCCGTTGCTACCATCGAGCATGATACACACGTACGAACGGCGGGGGATGGTGCGGTGCGCGTAGTCGCCAAGTTCGGGGGGACGAGCCTCGGCAGCGGCGACCGAATCAACCGCGCCGCCGACTCCGTCGCTGAGGCCGTCGCGGCGGGCCACGAGCTGGTCGTGGTCGCGAGCGCGATGGGGAACACGACCGACGAACTGCTCGACGACATCGAGTTCGAGGCCGAGGAGGCCGACCGCGCCGAGATCGTCAGCATGGGCGAGCGTACCAGCGTCCGGATGCTGAAGGCGGCGCTCGCGGCCCGCGGCGTCGACGCCACGTTCGTCGAACCGGGTAGCGACGACTGGCCCATCGTCACCGACTCGCGCGGCGAGGTCGACGCCGAGGAGACCCGCGAACGAACCCGGGAACTCGCGTCCGACCTCGACGGGACGGTCCCGGTCGTCACGGGCTTCCTCGCGGAGGACGGGGAGGGGAACGTGACGACGCTCGGCCGCGGGGGCAGCGACACGACCGCGGTGATGCTCGGTTCGTACGTCGACGCAGACGAGGTGGTCATCGTCACCGACGTCGAGGGCGTCATGACGGGCGACCCGCACGTGGTCGAGGGGGCGCGCAACGTCGGCAAGATAACGGTCGACGAACTCCGGAACCTCTCGTTCCGCGGCGCGGAGGTGGTCGCTCCCTCGGCGCTCTCCTACAAGGACGACGACATGGGCGTCAGGGTGGTCCACTACCAGCACGGGGACCTGCTGACCGGCGGCACGAACGTCACCGGCCAGTTCCAGAACCTCATCGACATGCGGGAGTCGCCGCTGGCCTGCCTGACCGTGGCGGGGCGGGCCGTCCGCAACCAGTCGGGCATCCTCTCGGACCTGTCGTCGGCGCTCGCGGAGGCCGACATCAACGTCGACGCGGTCGCCAGCGGAATGGACAGCATCACGTTCTACGTCGACGAGGGCGTCGCCGAGCGCGCGGAGAACATCCTCCACCAGGAGGTAATCGAGGAGGGGTCGCTGTCCAGCGTCACGGTCGACGACGACGTGGCCGTCATCCGCGTGACGGGTGGCGAACTACCGAATCAGTCCGGTATCATCAGCGAACTCGTCGAGCCGGTCGCGGACGCCCACATCAACATCCACGACCTCATCACCAGCGCGACCAGCGTCGCGGTCTTCGTCGCCTGGGACGACCGCGAGCGGACGCTGGAGATAATCCAGGACCAGTTCCAGCAGTAGACGACGGTTCTTCGTTTTCGCGGCGGATTCGCGGCGGTTCTCGACGGTCGTCCCGGTCGTGGCGAACGGCGACCCCGACGGCGAAACCGTGGCTTGAGAGTGGGACGCCGACGCCGAGTTCGAACGAACCGGGAGACTATCGCGATAAGAACGTACTGCGGTGCGAGCTGAACGGTGACGCTCCGGGCGGTCGACGACGACGGTGCGGTTGCCGAACGGTGCGTCACACTCGCCACGCCGTAATCCCCCCTTTCCTCGTTTCTTCGGTCCACGTCACCGAACGACCGCTTCGACGTTCTGAGTTGTGTCGGTTGTCCGACCGACAACCCTCACATCGATGCCGTTGAGGGTCGAAACGCCGGATTGTGACCGCGAACGGTAGCGGCGATTTTTCCCTCGTCCTCGCGTCGCGGGAGGGGAACGATGACAGAGAAAGACTCACCGAGTAGCTCGCGGCGAAACCTACTGAAGGCGGCGGGAGCGCTGGGCGTCGTCGGGGGCCTCGGCACGCTCGTCGGTGCCCAGGACCAGACGAACGATACGCAGGGCAACCAGACGCAGGCGAACGAGACGGAGACGACGGAGACCACGGAGACGACGGAGACCACGGAAACGACGGAGACGACCGGTACGTCCGGACCGGATGTCAGGACCATCATCCTCGGCGGACGGACGGACTTCTGGCTCGGGCTCACGCCGCCGTCGCTCCAGGGCGCGCCGAACCCGGTGTTGCGATTCCGTCCCCGCACGGAGTACCGGATTATCTGGATAAACCTCGACGGGGCGAGACACCAGTTCCAGCTGATCGGCGAGAACGGACGCGTACTCGAGGAGACGCAACCGACGTCTCGACGGGGCGAGACGCGCTCGGTCACGTTCCGGGCGCGCCAGGCGATGAACCGATACCGCTGTCGGTTCCATCAACAGCAGATGAACGGCCGCGTCTTCCTCATCCGGCAGGCCGACGGAGTCGGAACGACGGAGACGACGGTCAACGGGACTCGGGGGACGGGGACGTTCGGTACCGGAACGACGGAGACGTTCGGAACCGGGACGACGGAGACGACCGGGACGTTCGGAACGGGAACGACGGAGACGTTCGGAACCGGGACTCGGGGGACGGGGACGTTCGGAACGGGAACGACAGAGACGACCGGGACGTTCAGAACGGGAACGACAGAGACGACCGGGACGTTCAGGACCGGAACGAACGGAACGTTCACGACGGAGACGACGCGGTAGCGCGCCGGTGCGGCGTTACTGGACCTGCTCGCGGCCGTCCGACGCCGTCTCGACGACGTGAGCGTCGGACGAGTCGAACCCGACGCGAACCCGGTCGTCGTCGGGTTCGTCGGCCGCCCGGAGCGTCACCGGTCGCCCGTCCCAGTCGAGGTGGACGCGGAACGCCTCGCCGAGGAACTCGACCGTTTCGACGTGGGCTTCGAACCGGTTCTCGCCTCCGTCGAGTCGCAGCGTCTCGGGCCGGACGCAGAACGTCACCCGGTCCCCTACCGTCCCCCCGGCGTCGGGGACGACGAACTCGCGGTCGCCGACCTCGACCGTCGACCCCTTCGTTTCGACTGCACGTACTCGTGCATCGAAGACGTTGTTCTCGCCGAGGAACTCGGCGACGAAGCGCGAGTCGGGGTTGCGGTACACCGTCTCGGGTTCGCCGGTCTGCTCGATCCGACCGTCGTGCATGACGGCGACGCGGTCGCTCACCGCCAGCGCTTCCTCCTGGTCGTGGGTGACGTAGACGGTCGTGATTCCGAGGTCGGACTGGATGCGGCGGACCTGCGTCCGCAGGCGCTTCCGGAGGCGGGCGTCGAGCGCGCTCATCGGCTCGTCGAGCAGGAGCAGTTCCGGGCCGGGCGCGAGTGCCCGGGCGAGCGCGACCCGCTGTCGCTGACCGCCGGAGAGTTCGTCGGGGTCGCGGTCGCCGAAGCCGGCGAGGTCGACGAGGTCGAGCAGTTCCGCGATTCGCTCCTCGTCGGTCCGCGCGCCCGGCGGGTCGCGGAACCGCAGGCCGTAGCCGACGTTCTCCGCGACGGTCATGTGCGGGAAGAGCGCGTAGTTCTGGAAGACGATGCCGACGTCGCGCTCGTTCGGCGGGACGCCCGTCATCTCGCGGTCGCCGAACCGGACGCCGCCGCTCGTGGGGGTCTCGAAGCCCGCGATAGCCCGGAGGGTCGTCGTCTTGCCGCAACCCGACGGCCCGACGAGCGTGAAGAACTCGCCGTCGTCGACGTGGAGGCTCACGTCCTCCAGCGCGGTCACGCCCTCGTACTCCTTGCGCAACCTCTCCAGGTGGACCTCAACCATACTCCCACCGCCCGCCGAGGCGGTCGACGACGACGAAACTCGCCGCTGTGACGACGAGTAGCACCGACCCCATCGCCGTGGCCGGTCCGAGCGTTCGGTTGCCGAGGTAGCGTTCGACGGCGACCGGCATCGTGTAACTACTGCTCCCCGTGGCAAGAATAACTGTCGAGTCGAACTCGCCGATGCTGATGGCGAACGCGAACGCCGCCCCGGCGACGACGCCGGCCGCGACGAGCGGCAGTTCCACGTCGAGCAGCGCCCGGAACCGGGTCGCGCCGAGCGCCCGCGCGGACTCGACGGTCCGGCGGTCGACGTTCCCGAGCATCGGCCCGACGCTCCGGACGACGAAGGGGTAGGCCGCGACCGCGTGCGCGGCGACGATGGCGAGCGCGCCGTCGACCTGGACCCGACCGACAACCGGCAGCGGGACGCCGAAGACCAGTCCCCGCAACATGCCGAGACCCACCATCACGCCGCTGACCGCGAACGGAGCCATCGCCAGCGCTTCGACCGCTCGCCCCCAGCGCGACCGGGCGCGGTTCGCCAGCGCGGCGACGACGACGCCCATCGGAACTGCGGCGAGCAGGGTGCCGACGCCGAAGGCGAGCGAGTTCCACACCGCCACCCCCGGTTTCGTCTGGAACGAGGCTCCGGTGGTCTGGCGCTGGACGAGGAACTCGTAGTACCGGAGCGTGAACCCGTTCGGTCCCGTGACGCTTTCGAGGACGGTGCTGACGATGGGTCCGCCGAAGACGACCACGACGACGAGGCCGTACGCTCCGACGCCGACGCGTTCGAGCGCCGCTCGCGGCGAGGGGTCGTCGGGCAGTAGCCGCTTCCGGGCCGGCGGTCGCGCGGCCCGCGACGCCGACACCTGACGGGCCTCGTACCGGAGGTAGGCGTAGGTCAGCGCGAGCGAGAGCGCCGTCTCCATCACCGCGAGCGTCGCCGCCGCCGAGTAGTTCAGGTCGCGGACGAGGCCGTATATCCACACTTCGACCGTGGCGTAGCCGATGCCGCCAAGCTCCAGCACGATGGGAAACGACATGAACGTGAAGATGAACGTCAGGAGCGCGCCCGTGAGCACCGCCGGGAGGAGCTGGGGCGCGAGCACGTCGACGAACGCGCGGAACCGACCCGCGCCGAGGCTGCGCGCCGTCTCGACTTGCCGGGCGTCGACGCTCTCCCACGCCGCGTTCGTGACCCGCGCGACGAGGGGCGCGTTGTAGAACGCGTGGGCGACGATTATCGCGGGCAGGTTGTACAGCAGCGAATCGACGGGGAGCCCGCCAAGTAGCTCGCCGACGCTCAGACCGACGAGACCGAGCAGGTCGTTCAGCAGGCCCTGCTCGCCGAAGAACGCCACGAATCCGATGACGACGAGGATGGAGGGCATCACGAACGGGAGGATGGTCAGCGAACGGAGCGTCCGCCGGCCCGGGAACTCGTAGCGCGAGAGGACGTAGGCTCCGGGGAGGCCGAGCGCGACGCTGGCGAGCGTCGACAGCGCGGCCTGGTACGCCGTGAACCCGAGTATCTCGCGGACGAGGAACTCGTCGGAGAGCACGTCGGCGAACGCCGAGAGGCCGCCCGACTCCGCGAAGACGATGGCGACGGGGTAGTAGAAGACGACGGCGAGCACGGCGCTGGTCGCGGCGGCCAGCAGGGCGAGCGCGTGCCGGTCGAGCCAGCGCCGGAGCGCCATCTACCTGGCGACCTGGCGCGCCCACTGTTCGACCCACTCCTCGACGTTGCCCTTCAGTTCGTCGTAGGAGAAGGTGACGGGTTTCTCCGGCTCCCTGGCGTACTTCCGGAACTCCTCGCCGGGCTTCGCCCAGTCGGTCGCGGGGAACTGGACGTTGAGCGTCGCTATCTTCGCCTGCACTTCCTTCGTGAGCATGAAATCGAGGAAGGCGTCGGCGAGCTTCGGGTTCTTCGCGCCGGCGAACTTCGCCATCCCCTCGGGGTTGGCGTACCCCTCGTCGTTCAGGAAGCCGACCTTGTGTTTCTTCATGTCGACGCCCTCCTGCCGGTTGGCGTACACCCGGTCGGTCGAGTAGGAGACGACGATGGGCCGTTCGCCGTTCGAGTACGCGGTGTAGGCGGCGTCCCACGAGCCGAGTATCTTGACGCCGTTCCGCTTCAGCCGCTTCCAGTAGTCGAGATACCCGTCCGGGCCCTTCTGGTGGACGGTCCACAGCAGGAACGCCCGGCCGGTCGCGGCTTGCTGGGCGTTCTCTGCGATGAGCTTGTTCGCGTACTTCGGCTTCGCCAGCCTCCCGAACGTCTCCGGGTCGTCCACCTCGTGTCCGTTGTAGACGAGGCTGATGTACCCCGTGTCGTACGGTATCGCGCGGTTCTTCGGGTCGAAGGTGAGTTCGTCCTTGACGTGGCCGTAGTTCGACAGCGCGTCGGCGACCGGGACGAAGAGGTTCCCGTTCCCCAGTTTCTCGTCGATTCTGATGAGGTGGTCGACGTTGAGGCCGACGTAGGCGTCCGCGTTCACGTCGACGCCCTGGGCCTTTCGCTGGAGGAAGTAGCTCACCTCGTTCTCCGGCGTCTGCCACTTCAGCGTCGCTTTCGGGTACTTCTTCTCGAACTGCTTTTTTATCCAGGGACCGGGCGAGCTGCTCGGCGCGTCCACGAACGAACTGTACGTGGCGACGTTCAGCGTCCCGCTCAGCTCCGTCCGGGCGGTCGTCGTTCCGTCGGTGCCCGAACCTCCGGAGTCGCCGCCGATGCAACCTGCCAGCCCTGCGACCCCGGCGGTGCCGGCTTTCAGGAAGGTGCGCCGTCTCATTACCCGGTGGTTACAGCCGGTGTTACTTAACGGGCGTGATGTCGTCGGGCCGGCAGATGCGGTCGTACGGCTGGTTAGCCGCGATTACGGCGCAAAACCTGAGTCGTTCGCGGGCCGAACGTCTGCGGGACCGGTTGCGAGCGGTAGGCGATAGAACGTCGAGCGCACCGTCGCCACCGACGTTGGAGCCGTGGTTCGGCGTCGACGAGGCGGGAACGCTCCCACCTCGCCGGTTAGCGTACGCCGTGACTCGCGACCCGTCGTTGCGTCCGTTACTAACTGCCGCCGCCGATTCGACGAGCGTTCGTCGAGAGCAGGTTCAGGTCCGAACTGAACACCTGCGCGTCGCCGGCCAGCCGGTAGCGTGCGTCCGTCTGCAGCGTCTCGCGCGTGAACAGCAGCGTGGTGATGCCGGCCGACTGCTGTCCCTGGGCACCGAGCCGGTAGTTGATGACGTAGCCGTTGTAGTCGTCGGGCTGGCTGATCTCCGGCACCGTCCCGCCGCCCGGACGGCGGAGGACGTTGACGGTGGTCGACGCCTGGAGCCCCTGGGTCACCCGGAAGGTCACGTTCGGGTAGTAGTCGTAGGTGAACACCAGCACCTGCGTTCTCTGTTGTGCCGCCGCGCTCCCGGACGACCCGGCGAGCCCCAGCGCGGCCGCTCCCGACGCCAGCGCGCCCTTCTTCATGAAGTTTCGCCGCGACTCGTCGCCCACGTCTTCCTCGTGTTCCTCTTCGTACGCTTCCGTGTCTGTGTTTTCCATCTCGTTCTCGTCCATTCTACCCCCTCCGGGGCAGTCACCTGTAGGCCAGAACCTGGCATAAAGAGACTCAACCGTTCAGACGCCTAGCGCTCGCCTACCGGGGATTTATCCACGATACCTTGGTTCGAGGGTCGGCACGGTCGGATTAGGCCTTCGACACACCATCTCCAGAGGGGTGTCAGTAAACGGTGACGTACTCCGGTTCGGTGCTCCGCACGTGCCGTTCCTCCGACGGTCATCGCGGCCCGAAACGCGGCTGTCGGCCCCCGTCGACGGCTCCTCCGCTCGTCCGTCGTCGGGAAACGCGGGTTTTCCGACCGCTCGCCGGACGCGTACTGCGACAGTTCCCGTCGGTGTCCTACGTTGCTGTGTTCGCCACGAAGCTGGCGGGGATCGAGAACCGCTTCCGAACCTCCACCGTCGTACGACTCCTATCTGACAGAACAGGTCGATTTCACTCTCGAGACTTCAATCCTCGTGGGAGGGGACGCAACTCGCCGTTGAACGCTTCGACTTCGACCGTTCATCGTGCTACTGGCGATTACCAGGCGGGAGTTCCGCGTCCCTTCGACTTTCCTTCCGTCGGACTACGGTCCCGTCTCCAGTTCGCCGTCGGCCGCGGTCCACTCGGTGAGACTCCCCTCGTAGAAGGCCAGGTCGTCGTAGCCCAGCGCGGAGAGGACGACGTACGTGTGGCTGATGCGCCGGGCGGTGTTGCAGTAGAGGACGACGCGGCGGTCGGGCGTGACGCCGTGGTCGTCGAGGATGGCGCGAAGCCCGTCGCGCGATTTCAGGCCGCGAGTCTCGTCGTCGACGAGTTCCCGCCAGTCCAGGTTGACCGCACCCGGGAGGTGGCCCGCAGTGTACTCCTCGGCGTCGCGGGTGTCGACCAGTACTGCATCCGCGTCGTCGATGGCCGCCTCGACGGCCGCGCGGTCGACGAGCGGGGAGTCGGTCGGCTCGCCCACCTCGTACGTCGTCGGTTCCGGCGTCGGCGTCGCGGTGGTCGTCGCGCGCTCACGGGTCCAGGCACTGAAGTCGCCGTCGAGGAGCCGCAGGTCGTCGTGACCGTACAGCTCCGCGGTGACGAGGAACCGCGCAGCGAAGACGCCGTGCGTGTCGTCGTAGGCGACGAGCGTGTCGTCGGACGTGACCCCTGTCTCGCCAAGCAGGTCTGCCCACTGCTCCGCGCCGGGGAGCATCCCGGCGTCGTCGGCGTCGCCCGACCGGAACGTCTCGAAAGGGACGTTGACCGCGCCGGGGACGTGGCCGATGCCGTCGTACTCCCAGGCGTCGCGTACGTCGACGACCGTCACGTCGTCCGTTCCGGCGTCGCCCGTCGCCGCATCGTCCGCCGCCCCGGTCCCGGTCGCGTCCAGTCGCTCGGCGAGCCAGTCGGCGCTCACTACGACGCTGTCGTGCATCGTCCCGGAGTAGCCGTCCGGCCGCCTTAGCGTTCCGGGTTCCCGCCCGAACGCGCCGCTTGCCGGAGATAGCGGCGATAGTCGCCGGATCTCCGCCGCAGTGCGGCCGCGGTGACGGATGCGGGGACCGACGGCGCGGTGGCGCTCCTGTCGCCGCGCAGAGAGGCGGACAGTGTTGCCGAAAAACGCGATACGTGGCGCGAATTTCCGGGTCTGATAGGGCTATACCGGTGGCCTTCGAAGCACGTCGTGCATGAGCGATAGCGATTACGCGAAGGACGTGCTCGTCACTGCGGACTGGGTCGAGGAGCGACTCGACCAGTTCCGGAGCGACGACCCCGAGTACCGCCTCGTCGAGGTCGACGTGGACACGGAAGCCTACGACGAAGCCCACGCGCCCGGTGCCGTCGGCTTCAACTGGGAGACCCAGCTCCAGGACCAGACCCGCCGGGACATCCTGGACAAGGAGGACTTCGAGGACCTGCTGGGGAGCCACGGCATCAGCGACGACTCCACCGTCGTCCTCTACGGCGACAACTCCAACTGGTTCGCCGCCTACACCTACTGGCAGTTCAAGTACTACGGCCACGAGGACGTGCGTCTGCTCGACGGCGGTCGCGACTACTGGATCGAGAACGACTACCCGACCACCGACGAAGAACCGGCGTTCCCCACGGTGGGGTACGACGCTCGCGGCCCCTTCGAGGGCATCCGCGCCTACCGTGACGACGTGGAGAAAGCCATCGACCGCGGCGTTCCCCTCGTCGACGTTCGGTCGCCCGAGGAGTTCAGCGGCAAGGTACTCGCGCCGCCGGGACTCCAGGAGACCGCCCAGCGCGGCGGCCACATCCCCGGTGCGGAGAACGTCTCGTGGGCTGCGACGGTGAACGAGGACGGCCGGTTCAAGTCCGCCGACGAACTCCGGGAACTGTACGAGGACGCCGGCATCACCGACGACCAGGAGGTCGTCGCCTACTGCCGCATCGGCGAGCGCTCGTCCATCGCGTGGTTCGCGCTGTCGGAACTGCTCGGCTACGAGGACGTGACCAACTACGACGGCTCGTGGACCGAGTGGGGTAATCTCGTCGACGCGCCGGTGGAGACCGGTAGCGGAGAGTGACGCCGAGCGTGCCGGTGGGCCGCGAGGTACGCTTTCCGCTACCGCAGGATAGCGACGGTCAGTGACCGTTGAGCGCGTCGAAGACCGCGAAACCGCGCTGATCGTCGACGCAGGGTGCGGCGAGTGACCGTCGTGCGTGTCGAGGACCACACGACCACGTTCGTCGCTACCGCAGGCGACGGTCGGTGACCGTCGAGCGCGCCGGCCGCGAAACCAATCTCGCTACCGGCGGAAGGCGGTAGTTCGAGACGGCGGGGTCGGCCGTACGTCTATTTATTTCTACCGAGGGGAACTAGAAGGAATTATTTAGCCCCGACCGAATCTACGTAACGAGGCGTCCCCGGACGCCGTCACGAGGCCACAATGTCAGGCAGTCCCGATACCCTAGACGAACCCCCCGAAACGCGCCGAGAGGCCGTCCGCGAGCGAACCTTCGAACTGGAGTCCATCGTCGTCCAGCACGACGAGATGCCGGACCGGTGTACCATCTACCCGGCGGAGGCCACGAGGATGGAGCGGATGGCCGAGTGGATCTCGGCTGACGCCGACCTCTGTCTCTCCCTGGAGGACGCGCGGTAACTCGCCGGCGTCTTCCTCCCGGCCACCACGCCAGCGCTCTCCGCACCTCCCCTTCGACCGCGTCGCCCTCCCGCGACCTCGGTCGCGGTCCTTCGCCTCCGCACTCCTCTGTTCCGCGATTATCGCCCCGAACGACTCCGGTCGCTTTCGGATTCGGACTGCCGGGAACGGTGATTACAAGCACCCGGCATCCCTACCCCGGGGCATGGACGCCGAGCAGTTCGTCGAGACGGTTCGCGACGACAACGAGACCGCCCTCTCGCGCCTCGGTTCGTCGAAGTCGCTGTACGCGGCGACCGGCGGCGAGATGGACTCCGAGACGGTGTACCGCGCCGCCGCCGACGCCGAACACGCCGCCCACGAGACGTTCGCGGCGTGGGCGGACGAACTGGACGGCGACGCGGGGGACCTGTTCGCCGACGTCGCCGACACCGAGCGAGAGCACTACAAGACGGTCGCCGGGAAACTCGACGACCACGACCCCGGTGCGGTGCCCGGCGTGCAGGAGTTCCTCCGCGAGGGCGTCGACGAACGCGACGCCGTCGCCCGCCTCGGCGGTTTCGTCGGGCGGACGCTCGCCAGCGAGAAGTCGAAAGAGCAGATGACCGGCTTCTTCACCGGCCAGGCCGACCCGCAGACGGCGCAACTGTTCCGCGACCTGAAAGGCGACCTGGACGAGCAGCGCGAGCGCGCGCTGGCCGTTCTCGCGGACCGCTGTGAGAGCGACGAGGACTGGGAGCGCGCCCGCGACGCCGCTGGCGGCGCGATTCAGGCCGCCTACGAGGAGTACACCGAGTCGCTGGAGTCGATGGGCGTGAATCCGAAACCCGTCTGCTGACGGCGAGCGACCGTGCACCGTCTCCCGCGGCGCGTTCAGACGCCCTCGACGGTCTCCCGGTACGCTTTCACGTGGTCCTGGGCGGCGTCGACGCGTTCCGCCGCCGCTCCGTCCGCCCCCTCGCGCAACTCGGAGAGCGAGTGGGTGATGCGCGCGAGTCGGCCGTGGTCCGGCCCCTGGTCGGTGCTCGCCAGGTTCTCCAGCGTCTCGGCCAGGTCGTCCATCCGCTCGGCGGCCTCTCCGTCGGTCTCCGCGGCAGCGTGTTTTACTTCCTCGGCCGCTTGCGTCAGTTGGTCACGTGGCATACCCTCGGCTACGCACGTGCGGAAGAAATGGTTTCGGGCGAGAGCGGAACGGTCGTCGACGAGAATCGGCCTCTTCGAACCCTGACTCGGGGCACGGCGACGGGAGAGGGGAAGACCGAGGGAGCGCCATCGCTCTCCCGGCCGCCGCGCGTCGGAGCGCTGCGGACCGGCCCGCAGCGACATCCTCCCCGGAATGCGGCGGCAACCGCATCCGTCCCTTCCTACTCGACTATTCGACGTGTGCGTGTCGCTTCGCATGTCCAGCCTTTTTGTCGGCGCTCGGAGCGGTCCCGTTCGCCCGTCGTCCGCGCCGAGGCGCAGGTTTAAATTCCGGGACGGGCCAAGGAAGGAGCGATGAGTAGTCCGGTTCCGGAGATGGCCGACCGCGCGACAGCCTGTGCGGACAGGCTCCGCGAGGCCGACGAAGTGTTGCTCGCGTCCCACATCGACGCGGACGGCTTGACGAGCGCCGCCATCGCGGCGTCGGCGCTCGAACGCGCGGGGATTCCGTTCGAGACGATGTTCAGCAAACAGCTCGACGCCGAGGAGGTGGCGGCTATCGCCGCGACGGACCACGACACCGTGCTGTTCACCGACTTCGGGAGCGGACAGCTCGACGTCATCAGCGAACACGAGGCGGCGGGCGACTTCACGCCCGTCATCGCCGACCACCACCAGCCCGCCGACGCGGAGACAGAGTTCCACCTGAACCCCCTGCTGTTCGGCGTCGACGGCTCGTCAGAACTATCCGGAGCCGGCGCGAGCTACGTCCTCGCGCGGGCGCTGGAACCCGACGGAACCGACAGCCGGGACCTCGCCGCGCTCGCCGTGGTCGGTGCCGTCGGCGACATGCAGACGAACGACGGCAAACTCATCGGCGCGAACGCGAACCTCGTCGAGGAAGGCGTCGAGGCCGGCGTGCTGGAGACCACCCGCGACCTCACCCTGTACGGCAAGCAGACCCGTCCGCTGCCGAAACTGCTGGAGTACGCGAGCGACGTGTACATCCCCGGAATCTCCAACGACGGCAACGGTGCGCTCCGGTTCCTCGACGGTCTCGACGTGGATCTCAAAGCCGACGGCGACTGGCGGCGCTGGGTGGACCTGACCGACGAGGAGCGCCGCACGGTCGCCAGCGCGCTCGTCAAGCGCGCGATGCGCGAGGGCGTCCCCGCACGGAAGATAGACGGCCTCGTCGGCACGACGTACTCGCTCGTCGAGGAACCCCGCGGCACGGAACTGCGCGACGTCAGCGAGTTCTCGACGCTGCTGAACGCCACCGCACGCTACGAGCGCGCGGACGTGGGACTGGCGGTCTGTCTCGGCGACCGGAACGACGCCCTGGACCGCGCGCGAAAGCTGCTCTCGAACCACCGTCGGAATCTCTCGGAGGGCCTCCAGTGGGTCAAAGCGGAGGGCGTGACCCGCGAGGAGAACGTCCAGTGGTTCCACGCCGAGGACCGCATCCGCGAGACCATCGTCGGCATCGTGGCCGGGATGGCCGTCGGTGCGGAGGGTGTCGACCGCAACACGCCCATCGTCGCGTTCGCCGAGAAGAACGACGAAGAGGTGAAAGTGTCCGCGCGCGGGACGCCGTCGCTGACCCGGCGGGGCCTGGACCTCTCGGCGGTGATGACGGAGGCCTCCCGCGCCGTCGGCGGCGACGGCGGCGGCCACGACGTCGCCGCGGGGGCGACGGTGCCGGCGGGCGAAGAGCGGGCGTTCGTCGAGCGCGTCGACGAACTCGTCGGCGAGCAACTCGCGTAGTCCCTTCTCGCGTTCCCCGAAGACGAACGGGTTCCCGTATCCTGCGGGATTCTATATCGCAGCATACGATTTATCGGCGGCCGCCCCCCGATGCTGTTCCGAACGGCCGAACGAAGCGAACTCGCCGCGGAGCACCGCCGCAACGGCGACTCGAACCGTCGTCGAGCGGGCGGCGTCGTCGAACTGCCTTCGCGTCGGTCAGGAAAGCGGGCACCGCGAGCCGGTCGGGAACGTCGACACCTCGTCCAGCGGCACGCGAGACCGTTCGCGGTCGACTCGGAGAACCCAGTCCGAGGAGCGGACCACGACGTTTCTGGCGAACTCCGAACCGTTGCCGGCTCCTGGCTCGGTACCCGGAGCGGTGACCCCGCGACCCGGCGGCAGTGGTCCGGCCCTGCCAATCGCGAGCGTCGTCCGAAGGCTCGGTCGTCGACCCTAATGTCGCACTCTTTTCCCTGAGTCGCGAATCGACTCGTCCGGCGCTCGCCGCCGTCACCGTCGGCGGTGAACCGTCGAAGACGGCCTGGAAGTCCCTTCGGCCGTTTCCGGGCAGGGGAGCCAAAACGCACGTCCCGATGGATAAACCAAATATAGATATACGAAACGGCCTTCCGTGCGACGAGAGGAGGACGCATCGGAGGGGCGTCTCGGCGGTTCCGGGTGGCTTTTGCGGCAGTTTCGCTCGCAGAAACAGAGCAGCGGTTCTCGAAGGGAGACCGGACGGCGCGCGACGCGACGACCGCCCGATTTTTACTCGCGCCGGGCCACTCCCCGTATATGGCCGACTTCGACCCGGAGAAGTTCGAGGACAAGTACGTTCACTACTTCAACGAACTCCAGCGCGCGTACAAGGACGCCTTCAACGAGATGAACGAGCGCTACGACTCCGAACTCGTCCACGCCATCGACCAGCAGGTGTTGAACGAGAGCGAACCGTTCTACGAGGGAGACGGCGAGTTCCGCGTCGACCTCCCCGAGAATCCGACCGACCGCGTCCAGGGCATCGTCGCGCCCGACGAGAAGGTCGAGGAGGTGCTCGACCGCTACGTCGCGAGAATCGAGTCCGAACTGGCGCGGACGTTTGGATTCGAGTCCGGCGGGGAGTGACCGCCGGTCGGGCGGCGCGGCTGGGGTGCGTTCGGGGGTGGGAGGAACGGAGTGGCGCGAGCTACAGCGCTTCCTTGTACGCCTCCAGCGTCTCCTCGACGTCCTCCTCGGTGTGGGCGTAGCTCACGAACTGCGACTCGTACTGGTTGGCGGTGAGGAATACGCCCTCCTCCAGCATTGCGGGCCAGAACAGCCGCTCCCATCGCTCCGTCTCGGCGGCGTCCACGTCGCCCCGGTTCTTCGGGCAGTAATCGTAGCGGGGACAGTCAGGGCGCTGGCGACAGCCGGCCTCGCACTGGCCGTCGAGGTCGCGGGGACCGTCGCGCGTGAATACGACCTTGAACATGCTGTCCGTGCCGAGGACGGTGTACTCCGGCGCCTGGTCCGCGAGGATGTCGGTCAGTCCCGACCGCAGCTTCTCGCCGAGGTCGTTGACGTGGTCGTACACGTCGTTCTCGGCCGCGAACCGCAGGGTCTCCAGCCCGGCGGTGAGCGAGAGCGGATGCCCGGAGTAGGTTCCGGCTTGGAACACGTCGCCGGTCGGCGCGAACCCCTCCATTATCTCGGCGGGGCCGCCGACAGCCCCGACCGGGAATCCCCCGCCGATTATCTTCGCGAACGTCGTCAGGTCCGGCGTGACGCCGAACTTGCCCTGGGCGCACTGGAGGCCGCCGATGCGGAAGCCAGTCATCACCTCGTCGAACACGAGGAGCGCGCCGTGCTCGTCGGTCACCTCGCGGAGCGTCTCCAGGTACCCCTCGACTGGCGGGACGCTGGCGCAGTTGCCGAGGAGGGGTTCGGCGATGACGCAGGCTATCTCGTCGCCCCGCTCCTCGAACACCTCCCGGACGGCCTCGGCGTCGTTGAACGGCACGGTGATGGTCTCGGCGGCGAACGATTCCGGAACGCCGGTCGAACTCGGCTCGGCGGGCACGCCCGACTCGCCCTGGACCAGCGTCGACTCGCCCGCGCCGTGGTAACCGCCCTGCATGACGACGATCTTGTCCCGGCCCGTGTGCCCGCGGGCGAGTCGAATCGCGGAGACGGTCGCCTCGGTCCCGCTGTTGACGAACCGCGTCATCTCGACGCTCGGGACGTGGCGCGCGACGAACTCCGCGAGTTCCACCTCCACCTCGGTCGGCGCGCCGTACATCGGTCCGTCCGAGAGCCGGGACTGGACCGCCGACTGCACCTGCTCGGGCAGGTCGTGGCCGAGCAGCAGCGGTCCGTAGCCCATCACGTAGTCGAGAAAGCGGTTCCCGTCCGCGTCGACGACGTGCGCGCCGTCGCCGCTCTCGACGAAGAAGGGGTACGGCCGGACGGCCCGCACCGGTGAGTTCACTCCGCCGGGAATCGACGACAGCGCACGGTCGTACAGGTCGCGCGAGCGCTCGTGGTTCATGTCCGGCGGTTCGTACTGGGGCGTCTTGTTTGTACCGAGAACGGACCCGGCGCTCGCCGGGGGCGGTCGGCCGGACACCTCGGCCGTCGTTCCACCGTCGCGCCGGAAGGGGACCCGGCACCCCCGTCGGGACGCGAACGACTCCCGTACTTTATGTGTTCCCCGCTACATCTCCCCCGCATGAGCGACGACGACACCGATCCGTGCGACGACTGCGGCGAATCCCTCTCGGACGCGCTGGCCCGAACCGTCCGTCTCACGGTCGACCGCTCCCAGATAGACAGCCAGCGGCTCTGTCCCAGCTGTTTCGCCGACTGGATCGACCGCTACGAGAGCAAGATGATACCGGAGGACGACCCGGAGCACTTGGACGAGAACACCGACATCATCGTCGACTGACGCCCGGCGTTCTCGACCGGCGGCTCTCCCTTCTTTTCCCGTCGAGTCCGGAACGAATCTGCCGTCGCCACGGCCGAGAGTTCTCCTAGCGATAGTGTGCGACAGACGAGACGGCGGTCCGACCGGCCGCTCCCGAACCCCTTCGCTTCGCCTAGAGAATCGACAGCCTTCGGGCGGTTTTGGCGCGGTCAGTTTCCGCGCGAAACCGACCCCCATGTGGGGATGTAACGCTCGGTAGCGGTCGGGAGCTACTCGCCGTCCTCGTCCTCTCCGCTCGTCTCGCTCCCCTCGCTCTCCCCGTCGTCGTCCTCGCTCTCCTCGCTCTCGGCGGCCGAGAGCCCTTCGTCGCCGCGTTCGAGAGCCTTCGGCGGGTCGTGGTGGTCGGAGTAGCCGTCGAACCAGCGGACGATGCGCTCGACGCGGTCGACGACGTGGGCGGGTTCGCCGCTCCGGGAGAGTTCGTGTCCCTCGCGCGGGTAGCGAACGAGTCGCGTCTCCACGTCGTTTTTCTTCAGGAAGAGGTACAGCATCTCGGCGTTGTTCACCGGGACGCGGAAGTCGTCGTCGCTGTGGACGACCAGCGTCGGCGTGTCGACCTGGTCCGCGTGCGCCACCGGCGAGTGCTCCCAGAGGAACTCCGACTCCTCCCACGGCGTCGTGTCGAAGTCCCACTCGACGAGTTTGAACGCGTCGGTCGACCCGTAGAAGCTGTTCAGTTCGTAGACGCCGCGATGGGCGACCGCCCCGGCGAACCGGTCGGTGTGGGAGACCATCCACGCCGTCATGTAGCCGCCGAAGCTGCCGCCGGTGACGAAGACATCGTTCTCGTCGACGTAGTCGCGGGCCGCCACGCGGTCGACGCCCGCCATCACGTCGGCCATCGTCACGTCGCCCCAGTCGCGCTCGATGGCGGCCGTGAACGCCTCGCCGTAGCCCGTCGACCCGCGCGGGTTACACCAGAAGACGACGTAGCCCCGCGCCGCTAGCGTCTGGAACTCGTGCCACATCGTCCCGCTGGTGGTCCACATCGCGTGCGGGCCACCGTGGATCTCGACGGCGAGGGGGTACCGTTCGTCCGAGTCTCGCGGCTCGCTTCGCTCGCCGCTCGACGTCTCCGCGGAACGTGGTTCCGCGCCCTCGAAATCGGGCGGCGTGAGCACCCACCCCTGTATCTCCGTGCCGTCCTCGGACTCGAAGCGTATCTCTTCCGGTTGCGACACGGCCCGGTCGTCGAGGAGGTCGCTGTTGAGGCGGGTGAGTCGCCGGGTCTCGGCACCGCCGCGCGTCGAGACGAACACGTCCCCGCGGTGGTCCCACTCGGATTTGACGTAGGCGACCGCGTCCTCGCCGACGGAGAATCCGGTGACGTGGCCGTCGCCGGCCACTCGCTCGGGCGCGTCGCTCCCGTCGCCGGGCGCGCGCCAGACGACGTACTCGCCCTCGTCGGGCGTTCCGAAGTAGACCTCCTCCCCGTCGGGCCCCCAGGTCGGCGGAGCGTCCATCGAGAGCGTCCGGTCCAGCGACGCGGTGAGCGTCACGGTCTCCCCGCTCTCGCGGTCGAGCACCTTCACTTCGGTCTGGCGGAGCGTCGCCTGCTCTTCGGGCGTGTAGGCGTACGCGACGCGGCCGTCCTCGGTGGCGGCGATGCTCGCACCCCACCCGGTCGTCCGGACGACCTGCTCCGATTCGTCGGCGTCCGTGTCGTAAGCGACGATGTCGACGACGATGTTGTCGTCGGGGTCGCCCTCGCGCCGCGCGCCGTAGTACAGCGTCGTCGCGTCGCCCCACTCCGGCCCCAGGAAGTCGTAGTCGCCGTCGGTTATTCGCTCGACGCTCGCTCGCCGTTCGCCACCCGAGCCGGGTCGCGCCGCGCCCTCGTCTCCCAGGTCGACGACGTAGACGTGGCCCCGCTTGCCGTCGAAGTAGCGCTCGCCCGCCCGGTAGATTTTCCGGTCGATGACGCGCGGGTCCGGCTCCTCGGGCTCGTACTCCTCCTCGTCGAGTTCGAGGTCGCGGCCCCCCGCACGGTCCTCCTCGGTGCTCTGCTGGACGAACGCGATGCGGGTACCGTCGGGCGACCACGCGAGTTGCGAGACGCCGCCCGCCACGTCGGTCACCTGCCGGGCCTCGCCGCCGTCCGTCGGGAGCACCCACAGTTGCGGGCGGTCGTCGTCCGCGCCGCGCGTCGACACGAACGCGATGCGGTCACCGCTCGGACTCCACCGCGGCGTGCTGTCGACGCCCTCGGTGATGGTGTACTGCGTCGGGTCGCCGCCGCCGACTGGGACGACGTACACCGTCGCCTCGTACTCCTGGTCGTCGTCGGGCGTCTTGCGGACGAACGCTACGCGCTCGCCGTCGGGCGAGAGTCGGGGTTCGCTGGCCGTGACGAGGTCGTGATAATCGTTCGCACGAATCGTCTCCATACGCCGCCAGTCGAAGTCGACTCCGAAGAGGGTTTCGATTCGAAGGGTGGGTAAGGAGTCGTTGTTTGTCTACCGTCGGTCGCCGTCCGGTCGTCAACGTCGATTACTGCGCCGTCGAGACGTTCAACCGTCGGTTTCTCCCACGGAGCGTCGTCAGGCTATATGAACGTTCACGGAGAGGTACGATATCATGGCGGGAGAATTCAGCAGACGCACGTTCGTTAAAGCAGCCGGGGTCGCCGGACTCGCCGGACTGTCCGGTGACGTACTGGCACAACAACAGCGACTGACGTGGTTCGCCGGAGGGACCGGCGGGACGTACTTCCCGCTGTCGAACCAGTTCAAACAAGTCGTCGAGGAGAACACGAACTTCACCCTCCAGGTGCAGTCGACGGGCGCGAGCGTCGAGAACGTCGGCGGTCTCGCGCAGGGGCAGGCCGACTTCGCGCTCATCCAGAACGATGTCGCCTTCTTCGCGTACAACGGCACCGGCATCGAGGAGTTCCAGGGGAACGCCGTCAAGAGCCTTCGGGGCGTCGCAACGCTCTACCCCGAAACCATCCACATCGTCACGCTCCAGGGGAGCAACATCGAGACGCTCCAGGACCTCGAAGGGGCGACCATCAACACGGGCGACCTCGGGAGCGGTACGCAGGTCAACGCCCTCCAGATCCTCGAAGCGGTCGGCATCCAGCAGAACGATTTCACCGAGCAGAACACCGGCTTCTCGCAGGCCGCCGACCAGCTCCGAAACGGTGACATCGACGCCGCGTTCGTCGTCGGCGGCTGGCCCGTGGGCGCGATAGAGGAACTGGCGACGACGAACGACATCGCGTTCGTCGAGATAACCGACGAGACGCGCCAGAACCTCAAATCGCAGGCGCGGTGGTTCGCCGACGACACGATTCCGCCGAACACGTACAGCGGTCAGAGCGAACCGGTCCAGACCGTCGCGGTGCAGGCGATGATAGCGACGACCGAGGACGCCGAAGCCGACACAGTCCAGGCCGTCACCGAGGCCATCTTCAGCAACCTCGACCAGATATCCCTCAAACAGCAGTTCATCGGCCGCGACTCCGCGCTCGACGGGATGTCCATCCCGCTCCACCCCGGTGCGCGGGAAGTGTTCGGGCCGGCGACGACGTCCCCGGCCAACGAAACCGAGAACAACGAGACGGCTGGGGGCACGACTACCCCGGGATAGCGTGAAGCGCGCACTGGCAGTCCTGCTGGCTGGCTGCCTGTTGTTGGGAACGACGGGAGTCGGCAGTCCGATCGCGGTCGACGGCGTTCCGAGTGACGGGACGGCCGCGGCCGACCGCGCGACCGGAACCGAAAGGGGCGGAGCCACGACGACCACCGATTCCGGAACGGAGCGCGTGCTGGTCGTCGCGGACGCCGACACCGGCGAGTCGATTCTCGTCGTCCCCGTCTCGGAGGGGACCAAACTGACGCTCGCGTACACCCACAGCGTCGAGAAGACGCCCGTCCGCGACGTGTACACCGTCAACAATCGCCGACTGGAGATGACGGCGATGAAGTTCCAGTCGTTCGGTGCGGGGCTCCCGTCTCGTGCGGCGGTAACTCGCGAGGGCGACTGGTTCATCTTCGACCCCTCGGGTAGCTACCGCCGGCTCCCCGTCGTGCCCGGGTCGGTAGCTGGCCACGAACTCGTGGTCGGCGACGAGCGCTACGACCTCGTGGCCCTGTCCGGCGGCGAACCGGTCGAGCTATTCGTCGCGTGGCGGTGTGGTAGCCGATGAGCGCGGAGAGTCCGCCCGAGGACGACGTTCTCTCCGAGGAAGAGCAGGAGAAACTCGTCGAGGAACTGGAGCGGCGGCGGTCGCTCCGCGGAACGTTGGCGCTGATTACGTCCGCCATCGCCATCGCCTTCTCGGCGTTCCAGCTCTGGCTGGCGGCCCGCGGGTTCGTGTTCGCGCTCACGCTCCCGTTCGTCGGGACGATTCGGCTGGGGGCGCTCCAGTTGCTGCAGGTGAACGCCGTCCACGTCGTCTTCGCGCTCGTGCTGACCTTCCTCCTGTTCCCGCCGACGACGGGCGACGGTTTCCTCTCGCGGCGACTCGCCCGGGTCGTCCCAGCCCTCGAAGCACGTCTCGGCGGAGAGAGCCCCGTCACCCGTGCCGCGAGGTGGCTCCGACGGGGCGTCCGATGGGCGGTGATGGACCCCGGCCGCAGGCGGGTGACGCCGTTGGACGGCGTCCTGTTACTGTTCGCACTGCTCGCGGTCGAGTACATGCTCACCGAGTTCACCGAGATACGGCAGATGCGGGCGCTCGGCCTCGGCATCGGTCGGACGACGTCGGAGGTCTACCCGTTCCTTGGGCCGGTCGTAGACGCAGCGTCTGCGGTCGGGGTTCCGCTGGACCAGACGTCGTACGCGTTCGTGCTGGGCGCAGTCGGCGTCCTGCTGGTGCTGGAGGCGACCCGGCGCGCGCTCGGCCTCTACCTGATGTTCATCGTCGCGTCGTTCGTCGTGTACGCGCGCTGGGGCTACCTCATCCCCATCGACGCGCCCGTCGTCGGCGTCCTCTCTATCCCGCCGCTAAACTGGAGCGCCATCGTCCAGAACCTCTGGTACAACACCGAGAACGGCGTGTTCGGGATTCCGGTGACCGTGAGCGTCCGGTTCATCTACATCTTCATCCTGTTCGGCGCGTTCCTGGAGATGAGCGGCGCCGGCCAGTGGTTCATCGAGTTGGCGTACGCCGCGACCGGGAAGCGGAAAGGCGGGCCCGCGAAGGCGTCCATCCTGGCGTCTGGGTTCATGGGCACCATCAGCGGTTCGTCCATCGCCAACACGGTGACGACGGGAGCGTTCACGATTCCGCTGATGAAGCGGTCCGGGTACCGCCCGGAGTTCGCTGGCGCGGTGGAGTCGTCGGCGTCGTCCGGCGGGCAAATCCTGCCGCCCGTGATGGGCGCGGCGGCGTTCCTCATCGTCGAGTACACGCTGACGCCGTTCCGCGACGTCATCGTCGCGGCCGCCATCCCCGCCATCGTCTTCTTCTTCGGCGTCTGGGTGATGGTGCACCTCGAAGCGTCGAAGGAGAACATCGGCGGACTGGCGGACGTGGACGTCGTTTCGCTGAGCCCGCACCTCCTGCGCGGCTGGTTCTACCTCCTCCCGCTCGTCCTCCTGCTGTACTACCTCATCGTCGCGCGGCTGTCGGTCGCACGGTCGGCGTGGTTCACGCTCATCGCCATCTCGGCGCTGATCGCGCTCGTCGCAGCGTACAACCGGACGTCGCGGGTGCCACTGCTCGGAACCATCGCGGCCATCGCCCTGCTCGAGTTCGTCGCCTACCTGACGTCCGGCGTCGGCCTCGTCGCGTTCCTGACCGGCGGTGGCGGCGGGACGGGCCTGGCTCCCGCGGCGGCGGCGACGGCGACCGCTGGCAAGCTGGGGTGGCTGATACTCGCCGTGAGCATCGTCACGCTCGTCGTCAGACCGCACGCGGACGCGCCGCTGCTGGATTTCGACGGCCAGGTGGATTCGGCGCTGGCGACGGCGGCGGATAGCCTGCGGCGACCGTCCCTCGCGGACAACCGGGCGTTCCAGTACGGCGGGTTCGTGCTGAAATCGATGGACGGGGGTGCCCGGACCGCGACGACGGTCGTCATCGCAGTCGCGGCGGCGGGCATCATCCCCGGCGTCATCAGCGTTACCGGACTCGGACCGAACCTCACCGCGCTCATCCGGACCGTGAGCGGCGGGTCCATCGTCGTTCTCCTCGTGTTGACCGCTATCTCCTCGATAATCCTGGGGATGGGGATGCCGACGACCGTCACGTACATCATCCTCGTCTCGATGCTCGGCCCCGCGATCTCCGGCTTCGGCATTCCCATCCTGGCGGCCCACCTGTTCATCCTCTACTTCGGCGTCATCGCCGACATCACGCCGCCGGTCGCCGTCGCGGCGTACGCCGCGTCCGGCATCGCGCAGTCGGACCAGTTCCAGACGGGCGTCGAGGCGTTCTCGCTATCGCTCAACAAGGCCATCGTTCCGTTCGCCTTCGTGCTGACGCCCGGCATCCTCCTGCTGCGCGGCGTCGGCACGGGCGAGGAGGTCCGCGTCATCGGACTCGCCGACGTGGCCGACATCGGCTACTTCGTCCCGGAGGTGTTGATTCCCGTCGTCGGGGTGTTCATCGGGGTCGTCGCGCTCGGCGCGACCGTCATCGGCTACTTCTACGCCGACGTGAGCAGGGCCGACCGCGGCTGGTTCGCGCTCGCCGCACTCCTGCTGATGGCTCCGCTGTTGCTCTTCAACGTCTCCGTCTCACTGCTCACGTTTGCCGGCATCGAGGCCGGCGTCTCCCCGGCTACCTTCGACGTCCTGCTCCGGGGAGTCGGCGTCGTGCTGTTCGGCGCGCTGGTGCTGAAGAACCGTCGGAAGGCCGACCGGGCGGCAGAGGAGCGAGGGACGACCGAGGCGGCCTAGTCCTGGAAGACGACCGGCGCGTCCTCCACGATCTCGAACGCCGCGCGGTCGCCGCGGGAGACGGGGGTCTCCCGGCCCTGCATGACGATGCGGACGTCGGCGATGTCGGCGTCGTCGGACTCGACGACGTAGTTCGTCTGGTCGCCCTGGAAGTAGCGTTCGACGACGCGACCCTCGAACGTGCCGTCGTCGGCGAGCCTGAAGTCCTCCGGTCGGATGGAGACCGTGACGTCTCCCTCGACGGCGTCGTCGGTCACGAACGAGAAGCCGCCCTCGCCGCCGACGTCGACGACGGTGCGGCCGCCCTCCAAACGGGCCCGTCCGTCGAAGAGGTTGGTGTCGCCGATGAAGTCGGCGACGAACGCGCTCGCCGGTTCGCGGTATATCTCCTCCGGCGTCCCTATCTGCTCGATTTTGCCCTCGTTCATCACGGCGAGCCGGTCACTCAGCGTCATCGCCACCTCCTGGTCGTGGGTGACGTAGAAGAACGAGCCCTGGGTCTTCTCGTGAATCTTGCGGAGTTCGACCTGCATCTGCTTGCGCAGTTTCCGGTCGAGACTCGACAGCGGTTCGTCGAACAGTAGGACGCTCGGCTCGTTGACGAGGGCGCGGGCGAGCGCGACGCGCTGTTGCTGACCGCCCGAGAGTTCGTCGGGTTTGCGTTCTTCGTACCCGCCGAGGTCCACGAGTTCCAGGTACTCCGAAATCTTCTCCTGTCTGGTCGTCTCGTCGACGCCGGCCTTCTTCAGCCCGTAGCCGACGTTCTCGCCGACCGTCATGTGGGGGAACAGCGAGAGGTGCTGGAAGACGAGGTTCGTGTCGCGTTCGTTCGGCGGGACGCCGGTCTTGTCCCCACCGCCGAGCCACACCGACCCGCCGGTCGGCGTCTCGAACCCGCTTATCATCCGCAGGGTCGTCGTCTTGCCGCAACCCGACGGCCCGACGAGCGAGAAGAACTCCCCTCTTTCGATAGCGAAATCGATGCCGTCGACGGCCGTTACGTCTCCGAACTCCTTCGAAATGTCGTGCAGCTCGACGAGGGAGTCGGTACTCGTTGCCATGGGACACGGTCTATCGCCACGGACTATAATACCGTCGATGATATCGGTATTTCTTACAGCTCTTACGTTGTATTTCAAAACCAATAGTAGCTCGATTGCGAAGCTTTATCACTTAGTATTTGAGTCTATGTCTCATGGGTAGGTCTAACAATGGCCGCGACGACTCGGACAAAAACAACGCGTCTACGCCCCGGCGGACGTTCCTCAAGACGACGGGCGTGGCGGGGGCTGCCGGACTGGCTGCGGGCTGTCTGGGCGTCCCCGGTAGCGGGGGCGGAAGCGGTAACACGACGCTCAACATCCTCACCTGGGAGGAGTACGCCGACCTGAAGAAGGAGATCGAGAAGCGTCTCGACGTGACGGTGAAGTTCAAGAAGTCGACCTCCTCCTCGAAGATGTTCACGGGATGGAAGTCCGGTAAGGACAAACAGTTCGACATCGCCGTCCCGAACAACAACTACGTGCCGAAGATGATGCAGGCCGACCTGGTCGACCCCGTCCCGAAGGACATCGTCTCGAACCAGAAGGACATCTACGACACGTTCAAGCAGTTCAGCAAGAACCAGTTCACGAAGGACGGCAAGCAGTACGGCGTCCCGATTCGGTTCGGCTGGTACGGCTACTCCTACGACTCCCGGGAGATTCCCGAGAGCCACGACGAGAGCTACGAGGTGCTGTTCAGCGATAAGTACCAGGGAACCGACCTGAAGGGGAAGGTCGTGATGTACGACAACCACTTCAAGGCGATGAGCGCGACGGCGCTGTACCTCGGATACGGGGACGCGTTCGAGGGCGACAAGGTCTCCCTCTCCGAGAAGCAGATCGAGAAGGTGAAACAGACCCTCATCGACCAGAAGCCGAGCCTCCAGGGGTACATCTCGGCCGACCCGACGTACATCAAGCAGTTCCGGCAGGGGAACTTCGTCGTCGGCCAGTCCGGCCGGAACGAGATCGTCGAGATGTGGTCCAGCGGCGACAAGTGGCCCAAGATGGCCGCACCGAAGGAGGGATCGCTGGCCTGGTTCGAATCCGCCGTCGTCTCGAAGAAGTCCCAGAACAAGGAACTCGCCTGGAAAGTCATCAACGAGTTCATCGCGCCCAAACTCGGCGCGAACCTCGCCAAGGTGGGGTACTCGCCGAGCTGTAACCCCAAGACCCAGCAACACCTCTCCGACGAGCAGAACGACATGTACGGCTCGATAAAGCCCTCGAAACTCCAGGACTTCATCCCGTTCAAGGCGGTCGAGAACGAGTCCGCGTGGAAGAAGGCCTGGGAACAGGTCAAGACCGCCTGAGCCGACGATGTCAACGGACTCGTCCGCTTCCGTCCGCGAACGGTTCATCGCGGCGTTCACCTCGCGGGAGCGCAAGCTGGGACTGACGCTCGGTCCCGGCCTCGTCTGGCTGCTGCTGTTCCTGCTCGCGCCGCTGACGTTCATGGTCGTCGTCAGCTTCGTGAGCGTCAACGAAGCGTACGCCATCGTCTGGGAGCCGACGCTCGACAACTACACCGGCCTGTTCAGCGGCAGCGGACCGTTCTGGGAGACGCCGTTCTTCGACGCGCTGCTCCTGTCGTACGGCATCGCCGCCGTGACGACTATCCTCTGTCTCGTCCTCTCGTTCCCGCTCGCGTACTTCCTCGCGCGCCGGGACGACCGGGTGTTCAAGATAGTAATCTTCCTCGTCCTGCTGCCGTTCTTCACGATGTACCTCGTCCGGGCGTACTCGTGGCTCCTGATGTTCGGACCGAGCGGCGTCATCAACCGGACCCTGATAAAACTCGGGCTCGTGAGCGGGCCCGTGTCGCTGTTCAACTTCGGCGTGCCAGCCATCGTCGTCGGCCTCACGCACGCGTACTTCCCGTACATGCTGCTGTCGCTGTACGCGAGCATGGAGGGACTCGACTTCTCGATGTTTGAAGCCTCCCGCGACCTGGGTGCGAGTCGGTTCGAGGCGCTCCGGGACATCATCCTGCCGCTGGTGTTGCCGGGCATGATAAGCGGCGGTCTGTTCGTGTTCGTCCCGAGCCTCGGGGCGTTCATCACCCCGCGCTTCCTCGGCCAGGGGAAGGTGTTGATGATCGGACAGCTCATCGAGAGCCGAATCACGGAACTCTACGCCATCGACTACGGCAGCGCCGCGTCGATGTTCATCGTCGTCTCCATCGTGGTAGCGTTCGCGCTCGCGTTCCGCTACGTCAGCATCGAAGACCTGGGAGGTGCCTGAGATGGCGACGGAGACCAAGCCCGCGACCGAACGCGAGGACGAAACGTCGAGGTCCACGTTCCTCGACCACCAGCGCAAGGAGTGGCTCCTCGGACGCGGCCTGTACGCGGTCGTCGTCCTGCTGCTGGTGTTCCTCTGGATTCCGCTGCTGGCGATGGTGTTCCTGTCGTTCGCGGTCAACTCCAGCACCTTCTTCCCGTTCAAGGGATTCACGCTGGCTCACTACACGGCGACGTTCGCCGACTTCGGACTGATGGTGGCGCTGTGGAACAGCATCCAGGTCGCCACGGCGTCGGCGAGCATCGCCACGCTGCTGGGCGTGCTCGCGAGCTTCGCACTCGTCCGGTACGACTTCCCGCTGAAGGAGGTGTACCGCACGTTCGGCATCCTGCCGATGGTGATTCCGGGCGTCGTGATGGGCATCGCGCTGCTCATCTACTTCCAAACCATCATCGGGATACCGACGGGCTACCTCACGCTCGTCCTGACCCACAGCGCGTACGGATTCCCGTTCGTGCTGCTGATGGTGACCGCCCGACTCTACACGTTCGACCCCTCGCTGGAGGAGGCGGCCCGTGACCTGGGTGCGGACCCGCTCACGACGTTCCGGGACGTGACGCTCCCGATAGTCGCGCCGGCCATCGGCGCGGGCTTCCTCTTCGCGTGGATTCGGTCGTTCGAGGACTTCATCCGCGCGCACTTCGTGAGCGGCACGTTCGAAGTGCTGACGGTCTCGATGTTCTCCATGATAAAGTACGGGACGGCACCCAAGATGAACGCCATCTCGTCGTTCATCGTGTTCGTCATCGCCGTCGTCCTCGCGGTGGCGATGAACCTGGGCAACGTCACCGGCTACGTCGCCGGAACGCAGGGCGAGGAGTAGCCCGTTTCGGCGCTCTCTTTCGACTCCCCCTCGTCCCGCCCCCAACCAAAGGTCTAAGGACGCTGGTTCCCTACCTGTAGCTACATGAGTACAGAAACCCAGGGCGAGGACGACGAACTGAAGGAGCGAGTCAGCAACTTCCTGCGCCGCAACTTCCCCCAGATTCAGATGCACGGCGGGAGTGCGGCCATCCAGGACCTCGACCGCGAGACCGGCGAGGTCACCATCATGCTCGGCGGCGCGTGCAGCGGTTGCGGCATCTCCCCGATGACCATCCAGGCCATCAAGAGCCGGATGGTCAAGGAGATCCCCGAGATAGAGAAGGTCAACGCGGACACCGGCATGGACGGCGGTGGCGGTCACGGCGGTGGCATGAGCCCGTCGTTCCCCGGCGAGACGACCGACGACGGCGGCGACGACGAGGGCCCCGAAGCCCCGTTCTGAGCGTCGACCGACGGTCGTCGTTTTCGCCGCCGCTTCCAGTTTCATTTCTGATTCCTCTCTTCGATAGCATTTCCGCCCGTGGCCAGGGCACATCACGATATTTATCCCACCGGGCGATGTAGGGAGCGACAGTATGACCCACGACGACGCCACGGCGCGTAACGTCGTATTCGTGGTCATGGACACGGTGCGCAAGAGTCACCTGTCCGTCTACGGATACGACCGCCCGACGACGCCGGGGCTCGAACGGTTTGCCGAGGAAGCAACCGTCTTCGAGCAGGCAGTTGCACCCGCCCCCTGGACGCTGCCGGTCCACGCCTCCCTGTTCACGGGGATGTACCCCAGCGAACACGGCGCGAGCCAGGAGAACCCGTATCTCGAAGGTGCGACGACGCTCGCCGAATCGCTCTCCGCGGCCGGTTTCGACACGGCCTGCTACTCTTCGAACGCCTGGATTACGCCATACACCCATCTGACGGACGGCTTCGACGACCAGGACAACTTTTTCGAAGTGATGCCGGGCGAGTTCCTCTCCGGCCCGATGGCGAAGGCCTGGAAGATGATGAACGACAACGAGCGCCTCCGCGCCGTCGCCGACAAACTCGTCAGCCTCGGCAACGTCGCCCACGAGTACTTCGCCAGCGGCGAGGGCGCCGACTCGAAGACGCCGCAGGTCATCGACCGGACCATGGAGTTCATCGACGACTCCGACGGGCCCTACTTCTCGTTCATCAACCTGATGGACGCCCACCTGCCGTACCACCCGCCCGAGGAGTACAAGGAGGAGTTCGCGCCGGGCGTCGACTCGACGGCGGTGTGCCAGAACTCCAAGGAGTACAACTGCGGCGCACGCGACATCGACGACGAGGAGTGGGACGCCATCGAGGGGCTGTACGACGCCGAAATTCGGCACATCGACGCCGAACTCCAGCGCCTGTTCTCGTGGCTCAAGGAGAACGACGAGTGGGACGACACCATGGTCGTCGTCTGCGCCGACCACGGCGAACTGTTCGGCGCACACGACCTCTACGGCCACGAGTTCTGCATCTACGACCCGCTCGTCAACGTCCCGCTGATGGTCAAACACCCCGAGATGGACGACGGAACGTCCGACGAGCAGGTCGAACTCGTCGACCTCTACCACACCGTCCTCGACCACGCCGGCGTCGAGGCGGCCGGGTCGACCGTGCCGCTGGACCGTCGGCGCTCGCTGCTCGACGCCGACTACCGCGAGTTCGCCGAGGGCGAGGTCCCCGGCGACGGCGACTACGCGTTCGTCGAGTACTACCGACCCGTGGTCGAACTGAAACAGCTCGAAGAGAAGGCCAAGGCGGCCAACATCGACCTCGACCGGAACTCGCGGTTCTACTCCCGGATGCGGGCCGCGCGCCGCCCCGACGCGAAGTACATCCGCAACGAGCGCATCGAGGACGAGTTCTACCACCTCGACGACGACCCCGACGAGCGCCGCGACGCCCGCGGCGAGGGGAGCGACGAGGAAGAGGCCGTCGAGGGCGTCCTCTCGGCGTTCGAGGAGAGCGTCGGTGGCGAGTGGAAGGACGTCGACGACGAGGACGTGCTCGACGACATGAGCGACAGCGCGAAGGACAGACTGCAGGACCTCGGATACATCGACTAACGTGACCGACGAGACGGAGTCCGACGGCGGGCAGGCGCTGTCAAGAGAGGAGCCGGGATCGAACGGGGGCGAAGCACTCTCGGCCGGCCTCGGCGAGCGATTCGGCAAGGGGAAGCTCCTGCTCGGCTTTCTCGTCGCCGGCGTGCTCATCTACCTGCTCGTCGCGGTCGCGGGATGGGAGCGCGTCCTCGACGCCCTCCAGGGGGCCGACTACCGGTGGGTCTGGATCGCCTGCGCTTCGACCATCGTCGGCCTCGCGCTCTGGGGGAAAGCCTGGCAGGTCGTGCTCGCGGTTCTCGACATCGAAGTCAAGTTGCGCCGCATCGTCGTCACCTACTTCGCGGCGACGTTCGCAAACTACGTGACGCCGCTCGGACAGGCCGGCGGCGAGCCGTTCATCGCCTACGTGCTCTCGCGGGACACGGAGGCCAGCTACGAGGACAGCCTCGCCAGCGTCGTCACCGCCGACCTGCTGAACCTGCTGCCGTTCTTCAACTTCGCTGCCGTGGGGCTGGCGTACCTCCTGCTGAACGCGTCGATGCCGGAGAACGCGGAGACGCTCGCGCAGGGGCTCGTGGTCCTCGCGTTCGGCGTCCCCGCCATCGCGTACGTCGGCTGGCGACACCGCGACGGCGTCGAGGCGTTCGTGCTCCGGGTCGTCGGTCCGATCGCCGACCGGACCGACCGCATCACCGTCGAGGGCGTCCGCGGGCGCATCGACCGGTTCTACCAGGCCCTCGAACGCATCGCCGACGAACCCCGCGAACTGCTGTACGCGCTCGTGTTCTCCTACACAGGCTGGATATTCTTCGCGCTCCCGCTGTACTTCTCGGGGGTCGCGCTCGACCTCCCCCTCACCCTGACGCTCGTCCTCTTCATCGTCCCGGCGAGTACGCTCGCAGGCATGACGCCGCTACCGGGCGGCCTCGCCGGGGTCGAGGCGGCGCTCGCCGTCCTCATCGTCGGGCTCGCGCCCATCTCCTGGAGTTCCGCAGTCGCGGCCGCCATCATCTACCGGTTCGCCAGTTACTGGATAGTCCTCCTCGTCGGCGGGCTGGCCACCCTGTACGTCATCGCACGCTCCTGACCGCGTCCCCGTACTCTCCTTCGTCTCTCCCGCTCACTCCTCGCGGACGTTCTCGCGTTCCCAGGTCCGTATCAACCTCGCCAGCGTGCGGTTCACGGGGACCGCGACCTCGTGCCCGCTCGCTCGCTCGACGACGTACCCGTTGATGGCGTCGACCTCGGTACGACGGCCGACGTCCACGTCCTGGCGCATCGAGGACGCGTTGGCCGCCGTGGCGTCCGCGACCGTTTCGACCGCCGCGACCGCCTCGTCGTCCGAGAGGTCGATACCCTCGGCGCGGGCCACGCGGGCCGTCTCCCGGGCTGCGTCCGCGGCCACCTCGCGCGCCGTCCCCGACCGGAGCGCGCCGTTGTCCGCGCGAGCCAGCGCCGTCGTCGCGTTGATACCCGCGTTGACCGCGAGTTTCTCCCAGAGCCGACGGGGGGCGTCCTCGGCGACCGTCGTCTCCACCGCCGCGGCGCGGAAGGCGTCGCCCACGCACTCGGCGACCGGCGAGCGGCCGCCCTCGCGCGCGCCCACGACGACCTCGCCGACGCCCGTACACTCCACGGTTCCGGGGGCGGAGCGCACCGCGCCGTAGGTCGCCGTCCCCGCGAGCACCGGGCAGTCGAGACGTCGGGCCAGCGTCTCCTCGTTGCCCATTCCGTTCTGGAGCGACAGCGCGGCGTCGAACTCGCCCGTCGCGAGATCCCGTGCCGCCGCCTCGGTGTCGAACGCCTTCACCGTCACGACCGCGAGGTCGGCGCACAGCCCGGTCCCGTCGGTGGTCGCATCGGGTGCAACGTCGAAGTCGAACGCTCCGCCGACGCGGAGTCCCGCCTCCCGGACCGCCGCGACGTGCGGGTCCCGCCCGACGAGCGTCACCGCGTGCTCGCGTGTGAGCAACCCGCCGACGAGCGTCCCCAGACTTCCCGCGCCGAACACGACGACGTCCATACTCGGCGCGAGGGGCCGGGGGTAGAAAAACTCAGTCCTCGGTCCAGTAGTAGATGTCTTCCTTCGGCGTGCCGCAGTTCGGACACTCGTCCGGCATGCCTTCGTCGATCTCGCCCATCTCGCCGCACTCGCTACAGCGCCACATCAGTTCCGCCTCGCCGAACTCGTGGCCGGAACGGGCGTGTTCGACCGACATCGCCTCGTACCCGTCGCGCATCGTGACGTAGAACCCGCTGCTGTCGAAGCCCCGGACCTCGCCGAGCACGTTTCGGTTGCTGTCGTAGACCACGTCTCCGAGACCTATCTCGTCCACGTCAACGTCCTCGTCTGGTTTCTCTCCGGACTCGTCTACCATATCTTCCCCTTCGTGATTCACATTGATAAAGCCGACCGCCGAACCGCGGTCGCTCACTCCGTCGCCTTCGGAACCTCGACGGACGGTGCGTCGAACGACTCGGCGGCGTCCGGCAGCGCTTCCGGCAGGTAGACGACGTTCTCCGTCCCGACCCGGACGCGGACCACCTCGTCGCGCTCCTCCAGTCGGCCAAGTACCCGACTGGTCGTCGAGCGCGACCAGCCGCTCGCCGAGAGGACCGCCTGCTGGCGCACCCGACCGTCGCGTTCGCGGAGGAGCTTCAGCACGAACTGTTCGGGCGTGTAGCCGGTTTCCAGCACGAAGTCGGCCATCGACTTGCACTCGCACGCCCTCGCCCCCGCCGCGTCTCCGCGCGACCTCGTCCCTCCGTCGGACGCTTCCGCCCCTCCCATCGTCTCCCGGTCCGCCGTCGATTCGCTCTCGGTCGGTTCCCGCCGGTCCGCCGCGTCCGAGTCGGACGGCGTGCCGTCGCACGCCCACCGTCTCGCCAGACGCCGGACCCGGGCGAAGGTCCGTCGTATCTCGAGCGCGATTCCGTTCGCGTCGCTTCCGACGGGGGCCGCAGATCGCTTCATCAACGGCCGAATACTCTCTCTAAACTCACAAGTTTCGTTTCACGACGACCCCACTCATAAAGGCCCGGCAGTAGCAACCCCGCCGCATTGAACGCTCCGGGAGCCAACCCCGGACGTGTTCGACCCATTCACCGTCGGCAAGAAGGCGAGCAAGTTCGGCTATCGGAAGTTCGGAATCCCGGGCGCGGTCGTAATCGGCGCCGGCGCGGTCGCCGGCTACTTCGTCGCCCGGAAGAAGGTGAAGTCGGCGCTGAAGGGCAAGGCGTCCGACGCTGACGCCGAGGGCGCCGTCGACGAAGAGCCGGAACAGACCAGCGACTGAAGAACGCGCGTTCGAACTGCGGGTGTCGACTCGTCGGACTCGACCGACGGCCGACCGACGTCGGACCGCCCCGCAGGTCGGCGACTCTTCTTTCCGTACCGCGAGCGGTCGGCCGCCGCTTCGAGGCCGCTTCCGTTCCGAGGCCGTTCCCGTTCGCACACGGTACGCGGTGCTCACCGAATTCGACGCCGCAAAATGGGATCGCCCGGATTCGAACCAGGGTTATCGGCACCCAAGGCCGAAAGGATACCAAGCTACCCCACGATCCCGTATGGTTCGATAGCGCGGATGTCGTGTAAAACGTTTCGTTTGTGCGGGGAGCGCGATTGGCCGAACTGACGGGCGTCGCCGACCGGTCTACGGCGTCAACGGCCAGAACAGCCAGATTCCGGCGGTCGTGGCGATGGCGAACACCAACTGCAGCGGCCCCCCGACGCGCAGGTAGTCGGTGAACCGGTAGCCGCCGGGACCGTAGACGAAGAGGTTCGTCTGGTAGCCGACGGGAGTCATGAACGCCGTACTCGCCGCGAAGGTCACGGAGAGCACGAACGCGAACGGGTTCGCGCCGATCTGGAGCGCGGCCTCCACGGCGACCGGAATCATGAGGACGACGCTGGCGTTGTTGCTGATGACGTTCGTCAACAGCGCCGTCACGACGTAGAACAGGCCGAGCACCGCGACGGTCGGCAGGACATCGGCGCTCATCACCACGAGGTCGGCGAGCAGCGCCGCGCCGCCCGTCTGGTTGAGCGCGACGCCGAGGGGGATGACGCCCGCGAGCAGGAAGATGACGTCCCACTGGACGGCGTCGTAGAGTTCGGTCGGCTTGAGGACGCCGGTGGCGACCATCGCCAGCGCGCCCGCGAGCGCGGACACGAGGATGGGAAGTACGTCGAGTGCGGCGACGGCGACGACGGCGGCGACGATGCCGAGCGCGAGCGGTATCTTCGACTCGCGGAAGTCGGGACGCTCGACCTCCTGTGCGACGATGAAGTCCGGGTTGACGCCGAGGCGGTTGATGGTGTCCGTCGTCGCCTGGACGAGCAACGTGTCGCCGACCCGGAGTTCGGTGGCGTCCAGTCGCTCGCGGAGCACCTCCGGGCCGCGCCGGAGCGCGAGCACCGTGGCGTCGTAGCGCTCGCGGAAGCTGGCGGTCGCCAGCGTCTCGCCGACGAGGTCCGACCCGGGACTGATGACCACCTCGACGAGGTTCTCGCCCTCGCTCGCGGCCTCCAGTTCCGCCTCGTCGACCTGGACGTTCGGCACCAGGTCCAGTCCCTCGGTGTCCACCAGTTCGACCAGCGTGTCGCGGTCGGTCCGGAGCGCGAACACGTCGTCGGCCCGGACGGTCTTGCGGGCGAGCGGTTCGAGGAACACCTCCTCGCCCCGGACGAGCTGGATGACGTCCACGTCGAGCGGCGTCTCGGCCAGCACCTCACCCAGAGTCCGGCCGACGAGGGGGGAGTCCTCTCGCACGACCACCTCGGTCAGGTAGTCGGCCATCTGGAACTCCTCGGTCAGGTCCTCGCGCGGTCGGATGCGCTCCGGGACGAGCCACCGCCCGACCGTCAGCAGGTACGCCGTGCCGACCACGGAGACGAGGAGGCCGAGATGCGTGAACTCGAACATCGAGAACTCGTGGAGCCGGGTCGCTCCCTCCTGGGCCGCGGCGAGTTCGCCCGCGAGCTGGCTGGCCAGGATGTTCGTCGACGTGCCGATGAGCGTCAGCATACCGCCGAACATCGAGGCGTACGAGAGCGGCAGCAGGAGTTTCGACGGCGACGTGTTGCCCTCGTGGGCGATGTCGGTCACCATCGGCAGGAGGATGGCGACCGCCGCGGTGTTGTTGATGAACCCCGAGATGGGTCCGACGACGCCGATGGTCGCGCCGAGCTGCTTCGTCTCGCTGTCGCCCGTGACCTGGGATATCTTCCGGCCGAGTATCTGGACGACCCCGGTGCGCTGGACGCCGTGACTCAGGATGAACATCGCCAGCACGGTGATGGTCGCGGTGCTGGCGAACCCCGAGATGCCAAGCTCCGGCGTGATGCCGGTCCACGGTTCGAGGACCATCAGCGCGACCATCACGCCGATGGCGGTGACGTCGATGGGAACGGGTTCGGTGGCGAACAGGACGAGCGCCGCCACGATGATGCCGAAAACTATCAGCATCCCCGCCGTCGGTGCTGGCACGGTACAGGATGGTGACGAGCGCAACAAAAAGCAACCGAACCTGGCCCGCTGCAGTCACGACCTCGCGAAGGACAGCGAAAGCGCGGAGTTCGGGTCGCTATCGGGTGTCGACTCTGACCGTACTGCCCGTGACCTCGGTGATGCGTTCCTGGCCGATTCGGTACTCGTCCTGGTTCTCGTGGCCCTCTCCGAACACCGACTTGATGCGGTCGGTGATGCTGTCGTGCGGCTCGACGAGGATGTCGTCCCCTTCGACGGCGTCGACCGTGCCGATGCGCTCGCCGTCCGAGTCGACGACGCGCTTGCCTTCGTCGTCGGGCGTCAGTTCGACGCGCTCCGTCGCGTCGCGGCTCCCCTCGTCCATGGCCGTCGAGGTCGTCGTTCCGCCGGCGGTCGTGCCCTCGTCGGTCCTCCCTCGACCTATCTCGGGCGTCGTGTCGACGATGCCGGTCATGTGCTCGTGGTCCGTCTCCGACGGGGTTTCGAGCGACTCCACGTCGAGGGTCTCCTCCTCGACGAGTTCGCTCTCGGTCACTTCGCTCGTGACCACGTCGGTGTCGATGACCTCGGCGTCGCGGAGGTCGGCGGTGACGAGTTTCGTCTCGGTCACCTCGCTCTCGATTATCTTCCGCTGGACGGCCGTCCTCTCGGTCGGTTCGCCCTCGATTCGTTCGCGGGTGACCGTCTCGGTCTCCATGGTCTCCCTGTCGGTGACCTCCTCCTCGACGTCGTCGCTGTCGACGAGTCGCTCGTCACCGCTCGTCGTGTGGGCCTCGGTGGTGTCGCTCTCGACGGTCTCTTCGGCCGTCGTGTCGGTGTCGACCACCTCGCTCTGGATGTACTCGCGCTCGAAGGCCTCGCTCCTGATGCGGTACGTCTCCAGGACCTCGCTCTCGACGAACGCGCCGGTGGCCGTTTCACTCCCGACGATGTCGGTGTCCATCGCGCCGACGCCGGCGTCGGTGTCCGTTTCTGCCCCGACGGCGTCGGTGACCGTCTCGTCCTCGACGAGGCGGCAGTCGACGAGTTCCCGCCCCACGAGTTCGGTGTCGAGGACGTTGCTACCGATTATCTCGCTGTCGACGACCTCGCTCTCGACGGTCTCTTTCTCGACGACCTCGGTCTCGACGACGCGCGTTCGAACGACCTCCGTCTCCACGGTCTCCCCCTGGACGATCTCGTCGTCGATCGAGGTTCGGTCGATGACCTCGGCGAACTCCACCTCGTCGCCGACGCTGTCGAACTCCTGGTACATGAACGCCAGTTGCTCGTCCTCGAACCGGTCGAAGAACTCGTCCCACGACACCTCATCGTGTCCGGACCGGTCGGTTTCCGCGTCGTGGACGAGCCGGACGCTCGGTTCCTCCGTGCCGGCGGTCGTCCGCCGTACCGGTTCGAGGTTCCGTTCGTCGGCCCAGTTTCGAATCGTTTCGCGGTCTGTAGTTATCTTGCTCTCGACGGCATCTTCGTTCATAATCCCCCACCGAATCGGAACCCACCAGCGCTATAGTTAGTTATACCGGCCACCGCGTCTGGCCGGCGTGCCGTGCTTTACTCCTCTTCGCCGTGGCGCTCTAAGTCCGCGACGATGTCGAACGGGTGGTGGTCCTTGCGGATGCCGTCGAGCATCTTGAACGCCTCGTCGGGCGCGAGGAAGTGCGTCGTCACCACGCGACCGAGGTCGGTCGGTTCGAAGCCGTCGATGAACTCGTACTCCAGCAGTTTGCCGAGCGCGTGCTTGGTCGGCACGTCGCCGATCATCCGGTCGTTCAGGCGCTTGGACTGCTTCCCGGCGACGGTGACGTTCGCCAGCGTCTCCTCGACGGCGGCGCTCTCGTCGTAGAGGGTGCGCACGTCCTCCATCTCGCCTTTCAGCAGCTTGAACGCCACCTCGTCTTCGCTCATCTCCATGCTGTTGTGGTAGCTCCCGTCCGGTTCGACGAGGACGTACACCTTCCCGCGGTCGTGGTAGTCCGGGCGACCCGCCCGCCCGAGCATCTGGTGGAACTCCTGGACGGTGAGCCACTCGATGCCCATCGCCAGCGAGTCGAAGATGACCTGCGACGCCGGGAAGTCGACGCCGGCCGCCAGCGCCGCCGTCGTGACGACCGCGGCGAGTTCCTGGTCGGCGAACATGCGCTCGACCTTCTTCCGGCGGCCGTAGTCTAGACCGGCGTGGTACGGTGCGGAGCTGTACTCCAGCTTCCGGGATATCTCGTGGCAGCGTCGACGGGAGTTGGTGAAGATGATGGTCTGGCCGCGATACCCCTGCGAGGACTCGCGGTCGAACTCCCGGCGGACGAGCTTGTTCTCCACGTCGGGTTTCTCCTTCCCGTCTGCGAACGTGACGTGGCGTTCGAGGGGAACGGGTCGCTCCTCGAACTCGACGAGGTTCGCCCGGAGCGACTCCGCGAGGTCCGATGGGTTGCCGACGGTCGCCGAGAGGTACACCCACTGCGCACCGTCGTACTCCTGTCGGCGCTGCTCGCGCTGCTCGCAGTAGTGCTTGAGCCGCGAGATGAGGCCGTCGAGGCGGTGGCCGCGCTCGCCCTCCTGGAGGGTGTGGACCTCGTCGATGACGACGGTCCCGATGTCGCCGAGGTTCCGCCCCGTCCGGAGCGCGTGGTCGATGCCCTCGTAGGTGCCGACGATGACGTCCGCGTTCGGGTCGAACGCGTGTCCGTCGTCCCGGACACGGCTCGCGCCGACCCGGATGGTCACGTCGACGAGGTCGCCGTACTCCTCCTCGAAGTCCTCGTGTTTCTGGTTCGCCAGCGCGACCAGCGGGACGAGAAAGAGCATCTTCCCCTTGCCGTTCAGCACGCGGTCGATGCCGGTCATCTCGCCGACCAGGGTCTTCCCCGTCGCCGTCGCGCTGACGACGAGCTGGTCCTCGCCGTCCAGCAGGCCGTTCTGGACCGCGAGGCTCTGGACCGGCAACAGCTCCTCGAACCGCGGTTCGAGGAGGTTCTGGATGCCGGGATGCAGCGAGAGCGACTCGACGGGGACGGTGTCCACGTCCTCGACGTTCGCGCTGATCTCGTCGAACTTCGTCAGGTCCGGGTCGAGCTGTCCCTTCAACAGGTTCGTGATGCGTTCGAGGTCCTGGACCTCGACCAGGAGCTCTTCGAGGCGCTCTTTCGCCGAACTCGTCAGGTCGCCCTGGAACGCGAGTTCGCGCTCCAGCTCCTCTTTCGCGCAGTCGGGGCAGATGTACTCCTCGCCGGCGTCGATCGCCGTGTCGCTGTTGATGGGCGAGTAGCGTCCGGCGTTGGCACAGAAGCGACACGTCCGCACCGCCTTCGCGTCGAGCTGGTAGCCCGACAGCAGCGCCTTCAGTTCGTCGCGCGCCCCGCTCGACGTCTGCTGGGAGATGCGGATGCGGCCGGCTCCCCGCGCCAGTTCGACGAACTCGTCCGGGCTGCGCGGCTCCTCGCTGGAGCCCTGCTTGACCCGGAACCGTCCGGGGCGCGGCCCCGCGTCCGTCTCCTTCAGTTCGAGGACGGCCTGGAAGCGTCGCTCGCCGCCCTGCCGGACCACCACCTGGTAGCCCCGGTCCACCTCGTGAAGGAACAGCGTATCCACCTGCTGGGCCTGCTTCGACACGAATATCGGTACACGGTCGAGCTATTTCAGCGATTCGAATCGTTGGATTCGAGGTGCGTATCGTCACCGCGACGGTTCGGGGCGGAGCGACGCCAGCGGAGACGTACGAACGTGGACGGGTCCGGCGAACGACCACCGCCGGGACCACTATCAGGTTTTGCGAAACTTCTTACCTAATCGAGTGCCAAGGGTCACTGAATGGCCCGCGCGGAGAACACAGAACTCGTCGACCGGTTTGAGCAGTTCTACCGGCGCTACTACAGCGACGAGATCGGGGACCTCGCACAACAGTACCCCAACGAGCAGCGGTCACTGTACGTCGACTGGGACGACCTCTATCGCTACGACGCCGACCTGGCGGACGACTACCTCGCACAGCCACAGCAACACCAAGAGTACGCCGAGGAGGCGTTACGGCTCTACGACCTCCCGGTGGACGTGAGTCTCGGGCAGGCCCACGTCCGGATGCGCGGCCTGCCGGAAGTGACGGCCATCCGCGCCATCCGCGCCCGGCACGTCAACACGCTGGTCAGCGTGCAGGGTATCGTCCGTAAGGCGACGAGCGTCCGTCCGAAGATACAGGAGGCGGCGTTCGAGTGTCAGCGGTGCGGCACCCTGACCTACATCCCGCAGGAGGGCGGCGACTTCCAGGAGCCACACGAGTGCCAGGGATGCGAACGACAGGGTCCGTTCCGCATCAATTTCGACCAGTCCGAGTTCATCGACTCGCAGAAGCTCCGCATCCAGGAGAGTCCCGAGGGACTCCGGGGCGGCGAGACGCCTGAGAGCATCGACGTCCACATCGAGGACGACATCACCGGCGAGGTGACGCCCGGCGACCACGTCACCGTGACGGGCATCCTCCACCTCGAACAGCAGGGCAGCGGCCAGGACAAGTCCGCCGTCTTCGACGTGTACATGGACGGCGTGTCGGTCGAGATAGAGGACGAGGAGTTCGAGGACATGGAGATCACCGACGAGGACAAGCAGAAGATAGCGGAACTCTCCAACACCGACGGCATCTACGAGGAGATGGTCGACTCCATCGCGCCGTCCATCTACGGCTACCGTCAGGAGAAGCTGGCGATGATTCTCCAGCTCTTCTCCGGAGTGACCAAGCATCTCCCCGACGGCTCCCGGATTCGCGGCGACCTGCACATGCTCCTCATCGGTGACCCCGGGACGGGGAAGTCCGCGATGCTCCAGTACATCCGCAACATCGCGCCGCGCTCCGTCTACACCTCCGGCAAGGGGTCGAGTTCGGCGGGGCTGACCGCGGCCGCCGTCCGCGACGACTTCGGCGACGGTCAGCAGTGGACGCTCGAAGCGGGCGCGCTCGTGCTCGCCGACAAGGGCATCGCTGCCGTGGACGAACTCGACAAGATGCGGCCGGAGGACCGGTCGGCCATGCACGAGGCCCTCGAACAGCAGTCCATCAGCGTGAGCAAGGCCGGCATCAACGCGACGCTGAAATCGCGCTGTTCGCTGCTCGGGGCGGCGAACCCGAAGTACGGCCGGTTCGACCAGTACGAGTCCATCGGAGAACAGATAGACCTCGAACCGGCGCTCATCTCGCGGTTCGACCTCATCTTCACGGTCACCGACCAGCCGGACGAACAGGAGGACCGCCAACTCGCCGAGCACATCCTCCAGACGAACTTCGCGGGCGAGTTGAACACCCAGCGAACGGAGATGAACGCGCCGAACGTCTCTCAGGAGGCGGTCGACGAGCAGACCGACGAGGTCGCGCCGGCCATCGAGGCCGACCTGCTCCGGAAGTACATCGCCTACGCGAAGGCGAACGTCTTCCCGACGATGACCGACGAGGCGAAACAGGCCATCGAGGACTTCTACGTCGACCTGCGCTCGAAGGGGGCCGACGAGGACGCGCCGGTGCCGGTGACCGCCCGGAAGCTGGAGGCGCTCGTCCGCCTCGCGGAAGCGAGCGCCCGCGTACGCCTCTCGGACACCGTCGAGCGCGAGGACGCCGACCGCGTCATCGAGATCGTCCGCTCGTGCCTGCAGGACATCGGCGTCGACCCGGAGACCGGACAGTTCGACGCCGACGTGGTCGAGACGGGGACCTCCAAGAGCCAGCGCGACCGCATCAAGAACATCAAACAGGTCATCGCGGACATCGAGGAGGAGTACGACGAAGGTGCGCCGGTCGACGTGGTGCTCGACCGCGCGGACGAGGTCGGCATGGACCCCTCGAAGGCCGAACACGAAATCGAGAAGCTCAAGCAGAAAGGCGAGGTGTACGAGCCCTCGACCGACCACCTGAGGACGACGTAGGATGGACTGCATCTCCGCGCTCCGGAACATCGAGGACGCGCTCGCGGACTTCGAGGCCGGCGAGTCGGACCTGCGGGAGACGGAAGAGCGAGTTCTGACGGTGTTGCGAACGTACGCGACCGAGTTCGAGGACCCGGACCTCTCGGCGTATCGAGCGACGGGAGCCGACCCCGCGGACGGCGTCGTCGTCGTGGCGGAGAGCGAAGCCGACGCCCGCGCTCGCGTCGCCGACCTGCTGGACGCCGAGCAACTGGAGTTCGACCTCGAAACGATGTGAGTGTTGACAGTTCCATCGACATGGAAAAATAAATAAGCTTGCTCTCGGAAAGAGAAGACACGAAACTGCGCGTGCGAACGCATCAACGCCCGAAACCACACCCCGGCTTCGACCGGGTTATAGGGTCCATAATAATGGCGGTAGCCCGATGAATTCCACACGATGGCACGGGACGGACCACGCGGCGAGCGGACACGCAGTTCCCGGGAGCATCCACGAATGACCGAACTCACCGAGCTGGACGGGGAATCGTCTATCCTGCTGCTCTCGCCGTCCATGCACTCCGAGACCGACGACGTCTGCCTCGACCTGCTCTCGCAGGAGTCGCCGGAACGAGAGAACGTCCTCTGGGTCACGTTCACCCGGTCGCCGGACGGCTGCGTCCAGGACTGGCTCGGTCACGTCGGCGAACGTCCGGCGAACCTGCGATTCGTCAGCGTCGGCGAGACGGTCCGGTCGGCCGCCAGTTCGTCGCCAGTCCAGGAGACGCCGGCGGACGCCGTCATCGAGACGCTGTCGAACCCGGGCGACCTGACGGGACTCGGAATCAAGATAAGCGAGGTGCTCCAGCAGTGGCAGAACGACGGCAACCGGACCGTGGCCTGCTTCCACTCGTTGACCGCGCTGCTCCAGTACGCCGACGTGCAGACGGTGTACAAGTTCCTCCACGTGCTGACGGGTCGGTTCGCCACGGCGGGCGTCACCGCCCACTTCCACCTCGACCCGGCGGCGCACGACGACCAGACGATAAACACGCTCAAGTCGCTGTTCGACGCCGTCGCCGAGTTCGACGACGGCGAGTGGTCCGTTCGCACGCGCTAGTTAATTTTAAATCTATCAGGTAAGAAGGAACTCGTGTGCTGCTGGTGATAACGCACTCCCAGCCGGCCCGCCAGACGCTCCGGAACGTCTGCAACGCCCACGAGGAGTCCGGCGTCCGGCGTCTCGGCCGCGCGGCGCTGCTGAAGCCGACGGAGTTCGGCGCGTTCCTCGCGCTCAGACTCCGTGCGAAACACGAGGGAGCGGTCCAGCTAGAGCGGACCGCGCCACTCAACGAGTTTCGCGACGTGCCGGACGCGGTCAGGGAGGCGGCGTCGTCGTACGAGGACCGCGACCACGCGAGCACGCCATACGCCCAGTTCGCGGCCGGAACGGGGCACCCGTCCCCCGAGTCGATGCGCGGCGAGGAGCTATGAACGTCCTCGTCGCGGGCGAGCGTCGCTCGGGGCGGGCCGTCGACCTCTCGGCGCACGACCTCGACCCGACCGACGTCGCCGCGGCGGTCCGTGCCGCAACCGGTAACCCGGCGGACGGGAGCGGTCCCGGACGAGACGACCTGGTGGTGCGCTGTCCCGACCCGGGACCGGTCCACGACCGGGTCGGCGTCGTCGGTCCGGACGCGACCTGCCGGGTGCGCCCCGCGCTGGCGGCCGCGGCGCACTCTCGCGGCTGACCGCGCCGCAGGCCGACGAGATAGCGCGCCTGGAGCGGCGCATCGCCGACCTCGACGTGCCCGCGGTGTCGCTCCGGGACGCCCGCCGTCGCGTCGCGGAGGCGGCCGGTTCGGAGACGGAACTGCGCGAGCGTGTCGCCGCGTTGCGCGGCCGGGTGCAGGCGCTGCGCGAGGCGGACGCCGACCCGACCGATGCGGAGGAGCGCCTCCTCGAAGCGACGTGTCGTCTCTCGGAGGCCGAGACGGAGCGCATCGCCGCCGAACAGGCGCTCGACCGCGCCCGCGAGCGGGCCGAGTCCGCCCGCAACGACCGGGAGAGACGACTCCGCCTCCGGGACCGGAAAGCGAACCTCGAACGTGAGGCGCGCGCCCACCTCGCCCGGCAGGTCCGCGACGAGTTCGCCGACGCGGTCGCGGCGGTGCGGGACGACGGTTCGGCCGGGGCGGAACGGGACGTCGACGTGGCCGAGCGGGGCTCGAACGAGGCCGTCGCCGGAGCGACTCCGGAGGACGGCACGGCGGCCGCGATTCGGGACGGCGGCCCGTCCCTCCGTTCGCCGCCGGACGACGTGACGGCGGCGCTCGCGGTCGTCCGCGTCGCCGACCTCGCCGCGCCGGTCGTGCTGGCCTGCGACCGCTTTCCGTCGGCGGCCGCGGCGGCCGACCGCCTCGACGCGCCCGTCCTCTACGTTTAAGAGTGAAGACGGGACCACGCCCGACCATGGTGACGCTTCGCTGGTCGACCGACGCGCGGACAGGCGTGCACGGAACGGTGACGCTCGTCGAACTGGTCGTCGAGAACCCGGCCGAGACCGCGACCCGGATTCGGGTCGGCAACCGCCTCGACGGACCGGTCTGGCCGCCGCGGCGCGAGGGCGTCCCCGAATCCGGCTGGGACGACGGCGGCTTCGAGAGCGTCGTCGCGGCCGACAGCAGTCGCTCGCTGGGGTACGCCAGCCCCGCCGCCCCGGAGGACCCGCCCGTCGAGGTCGTCTGGACCGAACGCGCCGGGACGCCGACCGACGATTCCGGGTCCGGTCCGGCCGGCGGTGCCGGCCTCGACGCCGCGGCCGTCGCCGTCGACGCGGAGGCGACCGTGGCGGGTGCGATTCGCTCGCTCGGCGACCCCCGACCGCCCGCGGACGCGGTCGCGCCCTTGCCCGACGGCGAGCGGTCGGCCGACGACGAGCGGTCGGACGCGGAGGCGACCTCCCGGTCCCGGTCGCGGAGTGGCTGGCGGCGGTCGAGCGGCGGGTGGAGCGCCGGGAGGCGCTGGCGGACGCGCGGTCGCTCGGGGCGGCCGCCGACCGACTGGAATCGGCGGGCGGACTTGCGGGCGCAGAAGAACTCCTGGCCGCGACCCGCGAGGACCGCGCGGCGCTCCGGGCGCTCGAAACCCGCGCGGCCGACCTGCGCGAACGCACCGCGGCCGACGTTCCGCTGTCCGCGTTCCGGAGGCTCGCGTGATAGTCGCGGTCGCGGGCGGAAAGGGCGGCGTCGGCAAGTCGACGATCGCGCTGAACCTCGGCGCGGAACTCGACGGCGTCGTCGTCGACGCCGACCTCGCCATGGCTGACCTTCCGGCGGGTCGCGGGCCGGACCTCCACGACGTGCTCGCCGGACGCGCCGACCCCTGCGAGGCCGTCACGCGGGCCGGACCGGTCGCGTTGCTCCCCTGCGGACGGACGCTGGCCGGCGCGCGCGCCTGCGACCTGACCGGTTTCGCGTCGTCGATGGCGGACCTCGCCGCGGAGCGCGAGTGGGTCGTCGTCGACTGCCCGGCGGGAATGGCGGCGGACGCGGGCCTGCCGCTGGTCGCGGCGGACGCCTGCGCGCTCGTGACGACGCCCCGGCGGGCCGCGCTGGCCGACGCGGTCAGGACGCGGGCGCTCGCCCGTCGCTTCGACGCCGGTCTCGCCTGCGTCGCGCTGAACCGCACCGGTCGGGACCCGCCGACCGACGACGTGGCGCACACGCTGGGCGCGCCCACAACCGCGATTCCGGAGTCGGCGACGGTCGCACGGGCACAGCGGCAGGGTCGCCCGGTCGCGTCGCTCGCGCCGGAGAGCGTGGCGGCGGACCGCTTCGAGGCGCTGGGACGAGCGATTCGCCGGGCGTCGGTCGCCTCCCGTCGGGCGCGGGTCGAGTAACGTTCGGACCGACGACACGATTTATAATCCAGAGTCTTCTCATGGTCCGTAGATGAACGCGCGCCGTCGCCGCCGGATAACGGCCCGGGACGTCGCCGGATGGGACGACCTCGACGCCGTCGTAGAGACGCTCGGCTATCGCGGCCTCGACGATGCGAGCGCGCCGGAACTGACCGACGACCAGCGGAACGCACTCGCCGGCGCGGACGTCCGCTTTCTCGAACTGGCACCGGAGGCGCTCGTCGGCGTCGTCGAGGCCGCCGAGGGTCGGTCGCCGACGGACTACGAGGACGCCCTCGGCGGGCGGTTCGGTACCGCACTGGTCACCGACGACTACCGGCGGTTCACGTTCCTCACCCGCGAGCGGCCGTTTCGCCCGGGGGGACGCGTCTCGTACCGGCGGTTCGCCTTCGAGAAGCGCTATGTCGGTCCCGACGGCGGGCGGTTCTCCGTCCTCGACAGGCTGAACGGCGTCGCGGCCGGCGACCCGACCTCCGTCCGGAACCTCTACGTCGCGAGCGACGTGGTCGAGGCGTTCCACCGGGCGTTCGCGTCGCTTCGCGCCGACCTGACCGAGGCTGTGTCGGGCGTGACCGCGAGGAAGGCCGGCGACGCGAAGCGGCGGTACGTGCAGGTCCTCTTCGACCGCCTTCTCTTCCTGCAGTTCGTCCAGGCGAAGGGACTGCTCGACGGGAACCGAAGCTACCTCCTCGACCGGCACGCACTCGCCGAGTCGACGGCGACTGGCGTCGCAGAGACCTTCTACGGGCCGTTGTTCGGCGTCCTCGCAGGGGCGGACGACGACGTCGACGCGTCGTTCTTCGAGGACGACTCGCTGCCGTCCCTGGACTGTGGCCTCTTCGCGCCGACTGCGGTCGAGCGCGCCAACCCGGACGTCCGTCTCGGCGACTCCGTCGAACGGGAGAACGCGCTCTACCGCCGCGTCCTGGAGTTCCTCGACGAGTGGCGCTGGCGCGTCGACGAGCTAGCGGCCGTCGTCGAACCGAAGACCCTCTCGCCGTCGATTCTCGGCCACATCTTCGAACAGACGGTCGACCGGAAGGAGATGGGGGCGTACTACACGCCCGACGAGATAACGGAGTACATGGCCCAGGAGGCGATCTACCCGCGCCTCCTCGACGACCTCAACGAGCGAATAGACGGCCACTCCTACGAGTCGCTGGACCGGGCGCTCGACGACGGCACGCACCTCGAAACGCTGTACGCCGACGTCGTTCGCGGGACGAAGGTCCTCGACCCCGCCGTCGGCAGCGGCGCGTTCCTGCTCGCCGCCCAGCGAGCGCTACTGGACGTCTCCCTCCGGTGCATCGACGGCCTCCGCGAGCGGTACTCGCGCCCGACGACCGGCGACCCCCCGGAGACCGTTCGGGCGGCGATAGAGCGCCCGCCCGACGAGGACGAACCGTTCGCGAGGCGGACCATCGTCCGGGAGAACCTGTACGGGGTCGACGTCGACGCCGGTGCCGTCGAGACCTGCAAGCTCCGGCTGTGGCTCTCGACGCTCGCGGCGGTCCGGGACGACCCGGACGCGGTCGAACCGCTGCCGTCCCTCGACTCCAACCTCCGGACCGGCAACGCCCTCATCGGACTCGCCGACGCGGACGAGGACGCGCTCGGGGGACGCCTGCACGAGTGCGTCGCGGCGATCGCGGACCGTCTCGACGCGCGGGAGGCGGCGTCGGGCCGGGAGGCGGCGGCACTCGGTGAACGGGCCGAGACACTGCTGGACGAGTGCCGGCGCGAACTGGACGAACGGGTGCTGGCCGCGTTCCGCGACGCGGGAGTGGACGCGGTCGACGTCGAGGCGGTCCGAGACCACGATCCGTTCCACTGGCCGGTCGAGTTCGCGCGGGCGTACCGCGACGGCTGGTTCGACGTCGTCGTCGGGAACCCGCCCTGGGACCGGATTCGTCCGACCCGCGACGACTTCTTCTCGCAGTACGACGAGTCGTTCCGGAGCCTGCCGCCGGCGGCGAAAGACGACCGGGTAACCGAGCTCCTGGAGCGACGCGAGGGGCTGCGAGCGGAGTACGAGCGGTTCGAACGCGAACACCACCGGTTGGCGGAGTACTTCCGCGGGAGCGACGACTACGAGTTACAGCAGCCGGCGATAGACGGTCGCACGCGCTCGACCGACGCCGACCTGTCGGCGCTCTTCCTCGAGCGCGTCTACCGGCTGGCGCGCGAGGACACGCACGTCGCGCTGCTCCTGCCCGGCAACGTCTTCACCGGCCTCGCGACGAAGGACCTCCGGACCCGGCTGCTCGACCGCAAGCGCGTCGAGTCCATCCTCGGTTTCGAGAACAAGGGAACGTTCGACGACCTGCACGACCAGTACAAGTTCGGCGTCGTCGCGTTCGAGAACTCCGGCGAGACGGACGGTCTCAGAGGAGTCTTCGGCCAGACGGACCTCACCGTCCTACGAGAGCTCCGGAACGGTCGCACGGACCGACTGCTGGAGATTCCCCGGGCGGTGCTCGCCGACTACTCGCCCATCGCGGGGCTCTTCCCGATGGTCCGTTCCCAGGCGCAGGTCGACGTGCTGGACACCGTCGTCGACCACCCGCCGGTCTCGGAGCCAGACGGGGGAAGCTGGTACGCCGACCCCTACCGGGAACTCGACCGGACGCAGGACGCCGACCGGTTCGTCGAGACGGCGGACGACGGCGACTATCCGGTTCTCGGCGGCGCGAGCGTCTACCGCTACGCCTACGACGACCGCGTCCACGACCTCGAACCGCCGCGGTTCTGGTCGGTCGACGACGGCTCGGCCGCCAGCGCCAGACGGCGCGTCCGCGAGAAGGGCCGCCGAACGCTCAAGCGGGAACTGTACGAGTTCGCGACGGAGTCCGACGCCGTCCGGGAACGGTACGGCGTTCGGGCGACCGGGTCGATGCGGTCGACGGTCGACGACCTGCTCGAAGCGGCGCGGGGCGAACCGCTCCGCGCGGACGACGTTCGACTCGACTGCACCGAGTATCGCATCGTCTACCGCGACGTCGCACAGCCGACGGACGAGCGGACGATGATCGCCGCGGTGATTCCGCCCGGTCCCGTGTGTCACAACAAGCTCCACACAGTCCGGCCGTTCGAGATAGTTCCCTCGGTCTCGGACCTGGCGGAGCGGCCGCTCCACGGCGTCTACGAACGGGTGTTCACCGACGAGGAGCTGTTCGCTGCGCTCGGCCTGCTGAACAGCGTCCCGTTCGACTACTTGATGCGGACCAAGGTGGACAAGAGCGTCGTCATGTACAAGTTCCGGGAGTCGCAGGTCCCGCATCTCACCCGGGGTGACGACTACTTCGAGGCCGTCTGGCGGCCGGCCGCGCAACTGAACTGCTACGGCGAGCCGTTCGCGGAGATGCGTCGGCGGCTCGGCGGCCTCGCGGCCGTCGACCCGGACGACGAGGAGACCCGTCGCGAGAAGCAGGCGCGCGTCGACGCGGCCGCGTTCCACGCGTACGGGTTCGACGGCGAGGAAGTCGAGTTCGTCCTCGAGGACTTCCACCGCGTCACGTCCCCGCGCGTCATGGACGAGGACTACTTCGCGGCGGTCGAGGACGCCTACTACCGTCTGCAGTAGGCGACCTACTCCGGGCCGACGGTCGTTCGACCGGAGTCCCGGAGCGTCGTGTACGTCGACCGGAGCGTCACCGGCGTCACGTCCGCGGCGTCGGCGGCCTCGCGCTGGGTGAGCGGGTGATTTCGCTCGCGTGCGGCGGTGTAGAGACACGCCGCGGCGACGCCGACGGGGTTCTTGCCCGCGACGAGGTTCAGGTCGTGGGCCGCCTCGACGAGTTCCCGTGCGCGCCGCTCGACCGGGTGCGGCAGGTCGAGACGGGTCGCGAACCGCGCCAGGTACTCGCCCGGGTCGATGGGACCGGTCGGGAGTCCGAGGTCGCGGTTCAGTGCGTCGTAGGCGCATTTCAGCTCTTCGTGGTCGGCCCGGGCCGCGTCGTCGACCTCTTCGAGACTCCGGGAGATGTCGCGGATACGGCAGACGGCGTACACGGTCGCGGTCGCGAACCCCTCGATGGAGCGACCGCAGAGGAGGTCCTCGTTCTGGGCGGACTCGAACAGCGTACAGGCCTGCTCTCGGACGTAGTCGGGGAGCGAGAGCGCGCCGACGAGCCGGCGAATCTCGGTGAACGCGTACACCTTGTTCCGGTCGGACTTCGTCGGTATCCGGGCGCGGTTGTGCTGGCGTCGCATCCGGGCGACGCGCCGGCGCTTGCGGCCGGTGAGGCGATTGCTTCGCTTGCCGTACCCGATCTCCGTGGTCAGCCCGCGGTCGTGGCGCGAGCGCGTCAGCGGTGCGCCGGTGCGCTTTCGGTTCGAATCGCCGTCGCCCTCGAACGTCCGCCACTCCGGCCCGCGGTCGAGCTGATCTTCGGCGACGACCAGCCCGCACTCGGTGCAGACGGTCTCTTCGCCGCTCGTTCGCAGTTGGCCGTGACACTCCGGACAGCCTTCGACTGGCGCGTGTGCTTTGCTCATCACGTTCGAATCTTCGTCCGAGATGGTATTTAAACGAGCGCCGGAGACGGCGAACGAAACCCGCTCGCGGCGCTCGAACGTACCGGTAACCGGTAGGTTCCGCCCGCGGGGAGATATCACGACTGATACCTGTCTAGAAGTTTGAAGTAGGTGGCGGACGGACCTCCGAACGTGACGCTCTCCGACATCGTCGCGGGGCTGGAGGTGACGGCCGAGCAGTGCGACCGCGGCGTCGCCGTAGTGGACGACACGGACGGCGACCTCCGGGAGCGTCTCGTCCCGTTCGCGGACGACCTGCCCTGCGACCCCACCTCGGCGGCGACGGTCGTCGAATCGTTCACGGCGGGCGCGTCGGTCGGCGACGCCGGCCGTGACGCCGGGGTCGCGCCCGTCACCGCGGCGAAGACGCTCCACCTGCTCGGGCTCGACGGCGTCTCCCCCCTCGGCCCGACGGCCCGGGACGTGGTTGGAGACTGGCTGACGGCGGACCTCTCGCGGTCGGACGCGAAGGCGCTCACCGGCGCGAGCGAGACGGAGTTCGCGCTGGCGGCGTTCGTCGAGACCCACGACCCGCTGGACGGGGCCGTCAAGGCGGTCGAGGGAGCGCTCTCGCCCGCGGGCGACGCCACCGTCAGGAAGCGCGACGAACTGGGGGAGACGATGAGCGACGTCGGTGACCTGCTCTGACTCTCGTGTCGGAGCGACGTCGCCGCGTGACGAGCGAGTGACGTCGACGACCTGCACCGAGTTCATCTCGGAACGGCGTCGCACCGCGGTGGAGTGACGTCGGCAACCTGCCCCGACTTCGGACGACCGCGAACCGTCGCCTCCGCGGGGAGGTTTAAGGCGGTTCCGGCGCTACGTACGTCTATGAGAAGCTTCAGAATCGGGAGCGCCTTCGGCATCCCGATAAAGCTGGACCTGACGTTCCTGTTGATTCTGCCGGTGTTCGCGTGGATCATCGGGACGCAGATCGGTCAGTGGGTCGACATCCTGAACATGCTCTGGGGAGTGCAACTGACGGTCGAGCCGTTGACCGGCGGGTCGATGCCGTGGATTCTCGGCACGATAGCGGCGGTCGGCCTGTTCGCCGGGGTCGTCCTCCACGAACTCGGTCACTCGCTGGTGGCGATGCGCTTTGGCTTCCCCATCGACTCCATCACGCTGTGGATCTTCGGCGGCATCGCCAGCCTGACCGAACAGCCCGAAGACTGGCTCGAGGAACTTCTCATCGCCATCGCCGGTCCGGCGGTTAGCATCGCGCTCGGCGTGCTCTCCTACGCCGCGCTCTTTCTCGTCCCGGTCGACCTGCAGGCGGTGCGGTTCATCGTCGGCTATCTCGCGCTGATGAATCTCGTGCTCGCCGCCTTCAACCTCCTGCCGGGATTCCCGATGGACGGTGGTCGCGTCCTGCGCGCACTGCTCGCGCGCACTCGACCGTTCGCGCAGGCGACCCAGACCGCCGCGGAGGTCGGCAAGTTGTTCGCCATCCTGCTCGGTCTCCTCGGCCTGCTGCAGATCAACATCGTCCTCATCGGCATCGCCTTCTTCATTTACATCGGCGCGACCAGCGAGGCCCAGCAGACGGTGTTCGCGGCCGCGTTCAGCGACGTCCTGGTTCGGGACGTGATGACGCCCGCGTCGGAACTGAAGACGGTGTCGCCGGACGACTCGGTCGCCGACCTGCTCGACCGGATGCTCCGAGAGCGCCACACCGGCTACCCCGTCGTCGAGAACGGCAATCTCGTCGGCATCGTGACGCTGGACGACGCCCGCGAGGTCGACCAGGTCGAGCGCGACGCGTACCGCGTCGACGACGTGATGTCGGGCGAAGTCCAGACGATATCGGCCGAAAGCGACGCGATAGACGCCCTCCGTGCGCTCCAGCAGCACGGTATCGGTCGGATGCCCGTCATCGACGCGAACGGCGACCTGGCGGGCATCATCTCGCGAACCGACCTGATGACCGCCTTCAACATCATCCAGAGCAGCGGACGGTCGGAAGAAGACGTTCCCCAGCACGAACAGCCGCTGTAGCGGCGTACGCCCGCCGCCCGCTCCGACTGCGGTCTCGCCCTACGGTCGCTACTCGCGCAGCGACACCGACCGCCCGTCGGGGGTGAGCAACTGCGGATTGTACTGCGAGAGCGGGTGCGGTTCGAACCCCTCGACGCGGTCTTTCACGCCGAAGGAGTTGTAGAGGTTGGCGACGGGCAGGTGGACCCGCTCTTCGAGGAGCGTCGTGACGGTCTCCTCGTACAGTCGCTTGCGCTTCCGACGGTCGTCGACCTGGCGGGATCGCTCTAGGTTCTCCATCAGGTCGGGGTTCCGGTAGAACGTCGCGTTGGTCACCCCCTCCATGTTCCGGTGGAAGAGGGGGTAGAGGAACGAGTCGGGGTCCTCGGCCCCGGCCCACGACCCGACGAACATCGCGTACTTCGAGGAGTTGCCGCTCAGTATCGTCTCCCGGAAGCCAGACCACGAGTACTTCTTCGTCCGCGCCTTCCGGAACCCGAGCTTCTTCAGTTCGTGAACGATGGCCTCGGCGAACTTCTCGCGCATCAGGTCCTCGGGCACCGCGACGAGGGGACTCCACGAGCCGACGTCCGCCTCCTCCATCAGCGTCCGCGCTCTCTCCCGGTTCCTCTCGTGCGGGACGTCCTTCCACTTCTCCAGCGGGAAGCCCCACTTCTCGGAGACGTGGCGGGGGAGCGGGCTGTACTGACGCTCGCCGGTCTCCCCGACGAGGTGTTCGACCAGGTCGCTCATCGGGAGGAGGTAGTCGATGGCCTCCCGGACCTTCTTCTTGGACGTCGGGCCGTCGCTCGTGTTGAACCCGACGAACGTGGAGTGGTAGCTCCTCGTCTTCGTGACCCGCGAGCCCGGGAACTTCTTCGTCGCCGACCAGAGCTTCGGCTGGATGCGCTCGACGACGTCGTTCTGGCCGGTCTTGAGGCTCATCGACCGCGCCAGTCCCGCGTGGTTGCTGACGAACTTCACGTCCCGGATGCCCGGGTCGACGTTCTGCCAGTAGCCGTCCCAGCTCGTCAGGAGCGCGGTCGACCCGGGCTTGAAGACGTCGACCTCGTAGGGGCCGGAACCGACCGGCTTCTCCGTCCCGAACGCCTCCTCGTTGCCGTTCCGGGACGCCTTCGGGACGACCGCCCGGGTCAACGTGTGCTCGAACGCCGGATACGGGTGCTTCAGTTCGAACTCGACCGTGCGCTCGTCCGCAACCGAGACGCTCCGTATCGGCTCGACCTGCCAGAGGTTGGGCGACGGCGTCGTCCCGCGATAGGTCGACGGGTCGAGCGAGTACTTCACGTCCTCGGCCCGCACCGCCTGGCCGTTCTGGAACGTCGCCCCCTTCTTCAGCGTCACCGCGTACCGCTTGCCGTCGTCGCTCACCGTCGGCTCGCCGTTCGCCAGCACCGGCACGAGGTTCATCCCCCGGTCGTAGGCGTACAGCCCCTGGAAGACGAGGTTCGCCACCTGCGCCGACCACGGGTCGTCGATGACGACGGGGTCGAGCGTCTGCGGCGGTAGCACCTGCGCGTACCGGAGCTGCTCCGACTTGCCGACGACGCTGCCACAGCCGGCGAGCGACGCCATGCCGGCGACGCTGCCGATTCCCTGGAGCGCTCTTCGCCGCGTGAGTGTCGGTGTGTCGTCTGTCATCGTTTTGGTTCAATCGTCGTTCGAAAAGCCCGGTATCGCGCTCTCTATCGGTCCGCGCTCGAAGTACAGCAGTTCGCTCCCGATGACGAACACGCTGATGAGTATCACGAGGTAGAACGTGCCCGGGCTGTTGAGATAGAGGTTGTACAGCAACAGCGGGAAGAAGGCGGCCGTGCCGACCATGCCGACGACGGGCAGCGGCGTGACGAGACCGTCGATGTCGTCGCGCTCGCGGAAGGCGAGATAGCTCATACCGCCGAAGACGGCGATAAACGCGAGCGACGCGAACGACGTAATCGACGAGAGGCTACCGTACACGGCGAACGCCGCCGACAGCGCCCCGAGGACGATGACGATCTTCGAGGGAACCTCCTGGTCGCCGTCCGGGCTGAACCGTTCCGGCAGCATTCCCTCGTCGATGAGGGTCTGGGAGAACTGCGCGCCGCTGAACAGCGTCGCGTTCACCGCGCTCGCCGTGGAGAACAGCGCCGAGATGCCGATGACGAACGCGCCGACGCGCCCCATGTACGGCAGGGCGGCGTACAGCAGCGACACCTCGGGCGCGACGGCGATGACCGAAATCTCCAGCAGGCTCACCGTGGTGAACGCGACGAGCACGTACAGCAGCGTCGCCACCGGAATCGAGATGTATATCGCCTTCCTGATGTTCTCGACCGGATTCTCGAACTGCGACTGGTCGTACATGAGCAACTGCCAGCCCTGGAAGGCGACGAACGACATCGCCGCGCCGACGATGGGGCTGAAACTGACCGCGGAGAACCCAAACGTCAGCTTCTGGACGTTGAAGGAGTACCAGACGCCCCAGACGCCGAAGACGCCGATGACGAGAATCTTGAAGAAGGTGAGGACGTCCTCCGCCTTCCCCGTCTTGGAAGCGCCCATCAGGTTCAGGCCGACGAACGCCGCGATGAGCAACACGGAGACTACTTTCGGCAGGGAGATGCCCATGTAGTGGAGACGACCGAGCATCTCCGTGAAGAACGAAGAGAACGCGTAGGCGTACAGCGCCATCGACCCGATGTATCCGAACAGCAGGGTCCATCCCGTCATCCCCGCCACCGTCGAGTTGTCGACGACCTCCTCGATGTACGTCGGCGCACCGCCCTTGTCCGACGTGAGTTCGTTCAACTGGACGTAGCTGTACCCGGCACACATCGCCACGAACCCCGCGATGGCGAACGCGAGCCACGCTATCTTCCCCGAGATGGCGACGACGATACCGAACGCGGAGTAGATGCCGCCGCCTATCATCCCCCCGAGAGCCATCGCTACCGCTTCCTTCAATCCGAGCTGCTCTCCCATCGCGTGAAACTCGTCCTCCCAGCCACGGGAATCTGACGGCTGAATTTTCAATGTCGTTTAAGACGAGGGCGGTGACGCGGTGTCCGCGACGTCGTTCGCGTCTCAATCGGCGTCGTCGCTCTCGGTCGTCTCTAGCGCGAGCGTGTTCTGTAGCAGGTTCGCGTGGGCGCGTCGCATGCGCTGGGAGATGGACTGGACGGTGATGCCGAACTCGTCGGCCAGGTCCTCCATCGTCGCGTCTCGCGGCACCTCGAAGTACCCCGTTTCGAGCGCAGTCAGCAGCGTGTTGCGCTGCTCGGCCGTCACCTCGAAGTCGCCGAACGTCGCCGTGTTCGACCGGTCGAACACCTGCTTCAGCGAGTAGTCGTACTCCTCGTCGCAGTGGTCGTCGAACGCCGAGAGTGCGTCCCGAGTGGGGAACACCATCCGGAGGTCCCACACCTCCCCGTCCGTCCTGGCGTGAGTGACGGTCGCTTCGGCATCGCGAATCCCCCTCACAAGGTGGTCGACGTCCTCCGTCCAGTCGCCCCGGTAGAATCGCTCGTCGTCGACGTGTTCGAGCGTCCGGACGTTCGTCACGGTCTCGTCGTCGTCGACGTAGCGCTCGAACTCCTCGAGCGCGTCGCCGGCCACCTGGAAGTACGGCGTGAGACTCGACTCCGTCTGGACCACCCGTTCTATCCCCACGGTTACGTCCGGCCCGCTGCACACGGCGTGGGAGAGAACGAAGTCCTCCGGAGGCACCGCGAAGTCCGCGATGACGCTCATAGTCTCGCTTGGGGCGTCGAACAGTTATGTCTACTTGCCGCGCGAGACACGCCAGTCGGCCGTTCGAACATCTCTCCCGGGCCTTCGACTCGCGTCGACGCTCCGATTCGGCCTCCCGGCCGTCGGTCATTTTCGCGGCCGCTCGGCCGACCGCCGTGGGGAACTAGTTAGGAAGATTCTTCCCGCTCGCTCACGACTATCTTGGCATGAGCACGTTTACTGTTCGCGGACGCTTCCAGGCCCGTAACGGCTGGGAGCAGTTCGAGACGACCATCGACGCAGAGAACGAGTCCGTCGCCGAGGAACACACGTACGCCAACTTCGGCAGCAAGCACGGCCTCAAGCGCACGCAGGTCGACGTCTCGGAGGTCGAAGCCCAATGATGGGTGGCGGCAACCAGGAGCTCCAGCAGCTCCAGCAGCAGTTGCAGGAACTCGACGAGCAGAAAGAACAGCTCGAAAACGAGGTCGAGTCGCTCCGGGACGAGAAGGACGAGGTCGACGAGGCCATCGAGGCCATCGAGACGCTGGAGACCGACTCCGTCGTGCAGGTGCCGCTGGGCGGCGGCGCGTACATCCGCACGACCGTCGACGACATCGACGAGGTCGTCGTCGAACTCGGCGGTGGCTACGCCGCGGAGCGCGACCAGGACGGCGCGGTCGACTCCCTCGAGACGCGCAAGGACACCCTCGACGAGCGCATCGACGAACTCGAAGCCGACATCAACGACGTCGAGGAACAGAGCAGCGAACTCGAACAGAAGGCCCAGCAGATGCAACAGCAGCAGATGCAACAGCAGATGCAGCAGATGCAGCAGCAGGAAGACGACGAGAGCGAGTAATCGCCGATGTTCGACAGCCTGAAGGACAAGATCAGCGGGTTCCGCGAGGACGTCGAGGAGACGACCGAGGAGAAGGCCGAAGAGGCTGCCGACGAGGCCGACGCGACCGAGGCCGAACCGGAACCTGCCGAAACGAACGCGACCGAGGCGGACTCCACGGAATCGGACGCGACCGACGCGGAACCTGCGGAGTCGGACGCGACCGAAGACGAGGCGTCCGAGCCGTCGAACGGTGGCGGTTTCACCCAGAAGGCGAGGTCGTTCGCGCGCGGGGAGATCGTCATCGAGGAGCAGGACATCGAGGACCCGCTCTGGGACTTGGAGATGGCCCTGCTGGAGAGCGACGTGGAGATGAGCGTCGCCGAGGAGATTCTGGAGGGCATCCGCGAAGACCTCGTGGGCGCGACGCGGTCGTTCAACTCCGAGACGGCAGACGTGGTCGAGGAGGCGCTGCAAGACTCGCTGGAGTCGGTCATCAGCGTCGGTCAGTTCGACTTCGACCGTCGCGTCGCCGAGGCCGACAAACCGCTCACCATCATCTTCACCGGCGTCAACGGTGTCGGAAAGACGACGACCATCGCGAAGCTCTCCCGGTATCTCGAAGAGCGGGGATACTCGTCGGTGCTGGCGAACGGCGACACCTACCGCGCCGGGGCGAACGAACAGATTCGCGAGCACGCCGACAATCTGGACCGGAAGCTCATCGCCCACGACCAGGGCGGTGACCCGGCGGCCGTCATCTACGACGCCGTCGAGTACGCCGAGGCGCACGACGTCGACGTGGTGCTGGGCGACACGGCCGGTCGACTCCACACCAGCGAGGACCTGATGGACCAGCTGGAGAAGATAGAACGCGTCGTCTCCCCGGACATGACGCTGTTCGTCGACGAGGCCGTCGCCGGCCAGGACGCCGTCCAGCGCGCCAAGCAGTTCAACGACGCCGCCGAGATAGACGGTGCCGTCCTCACGAAGGCGGACGCCGACTCGCAGGGCGGTGCCGCCATCTCCATCGCGCACGTCACGGGCAAACCCATCCTCTTTCTCGGCACCGGTCAGGGGTACGACGACATCGAGACGTTCGACCCCGAGCGCCTCGTGAGCCGGCTCGTCGGCGAGGACGAGGCGTAACGTCCGACCCCGTCTTTCCGCCGCGACCGTCGACGAGGAGCGGCGTCGCTCGCGACGGTTCGGCGGAGGGGAGAATCCGGACTAGAAAAAGCATTTAAACGAGTACGGAGCCAAGAAGGGACAACGATGGTACTCGACAATCTCGGCAGTTCTCTTCGCGGGTCGCTCGACAAGTTGAGCGGCAAGTCGCGCGTCAGCGAGGAGGACGTCGAGGAGATCGTCAGGGAGATTCAGCGGTCGCTCCTGCAGGCCGACGTCGACACCAGCCTGGTGATGGACCTCTCGTCCTCTATCGAGGAGCGTGCGCTCGAGGAGGAACCGCCGGGCGGAACGACGGCCCGCGACCACGTACTCAGCATCGTCTACGAGGAACTGGTCGACCTCGTCGGCGAGTCGACCGACCTGCCGCTGGAGAGCCAGACCATCCTGCTCGCCGGTCTCCAGGGGTCGGGGAAGACGACCACCGCCGCCAAGATGGCGTGGTGGTTCTCGAAGAAGGGGCTACGGCCCGCAGTCGTCCAGACGGACACCTTCCGTCCCGGCGCGTACGACCAGGCGAAAGAGATGGCCTCCCGGGCCGAGGTGGAGTTCTACGGCGATCCGGACAACGACGACCCCGTCGACATCGCCCGGAAGGGACTTGAGGAGACCAGCGACGCCGACGTACACATCGTCGACACCGCGGGTCGCCACGCGCTCGAAGACGACCTCATCGACGAGATAGAGCAGATAGAGCGCGTCGTCGACCCGGACCGCAACCTGCTCGTGCTCGACGCCGCCATCGGTCAGGGCGCGAAACAGCAGGCCCAGCAGTTCGACGAGTCCATCGGCATCGACGGCGTCGCCATCACGAAACTCGACGGGACCGCGAAAGGTGGGGGCGCGCTGACCGCCGTCAACGAGACGGACTCGTCCATCGCCTTCCTCGGTACCGGGGAGACGGTCCAGGACGTCGAGCGCTTCGAGCCGAACGGCTTCATCTCCCGGCTGCTCGGGATGGGCGACCTGAAACAGCTCACCGAGCGCGTCGAGCGCGCGATGGAGGAGACCCAGGAGGAAGACGAGGACTGGGACCCCGAGGACATGCTTCAGGGCTCGTTCACCCTGAAGGACATGCGAAAGCAGATGAACGCGATGAACAAGATGGGGCCGCTCGACCAGGTGATGGACATGATTCCGGGCATGGGCGGCGGCATGATGGACGAACTCCCCGACGACGCCATGGACGTGACGAAAGACCGGATGCGGGACTTCGAGGTCGTCATGGACTCGATGACCGAGGCGGAACTGGAGAACCCGCGCGCCATCGGTGCGAGCCAGGTCGAACGCATCGCCCGCGGTAGCGGCAAGGGCGAGGAGCGCGTACGCGAACTGCTCGAACAGCACAAGATGATGGCCCAGACGCTCAAGCAGTTCCAGGGCATGGGCCAGGGCGGCGACATGGAGCGGATGATGAAGAAGATGCAGGGCGGCGGTGGCGGCGGCGGTGGCGGCATGGGCGGGATGGGACCGTTCGGGTGAGATGTCCGCCTCCCGGCCCACAGAGCTATCGACACCGCCGTCGACCGGTCGTACCATGCCGTCCGTCCGGTGTCACGGCGCGGACCTCTACTTCGAGGACGAGGGAACGGGACCGCCGGTACTTCTCCTGCACGGGGTGATGGCGGGACTTCGCTTCTTCGAGCCGCAGCTCTCGACGCTCCCGGCCGACCATCGGACGGTCGCGCTCGACTACCGGGGCCACGGCCGCTCGCTCGAAGAACCGGACCGCTTCAGCCGGACCGTCGGGGAGTTCGCCGCGTCGCCGTGACCGCGACGACGTTCGACCGTCGCCCGCGACGAACGTTTTTTTGTCCGGGGGCGGTGACACGGGAATAGATGAGCGTCCGCGACGTCGCCGTCGATGCCTACCGCGAAGCCCTGCCTGCGCTGGGTGCGAGCGTGGTCGGCGGCCTGTTCGCGGGCGTGGTCCTCGGCGGGATGCGCGCGGAACTCCGGGCGGTGCCGGGCCTGCTGGTGCTGGTGCCCGCGCTGCTGGCGACGCGCGGCAACGTCTACGGCTCGCTCGGCGCGCGGCTCGCCTCCGGTCTCCACCAGGGGCTGGTCGACCCGGAGGTCGTCGCGAGCGACGAGCGCGTTCGGGCAGCCGTCGCGGCGGCACTCGCGAACGGCGTCCTCGCCAGCCTGTTCGCGGCGGCCGTCGCGTTCCTCGTCCTGCAGGTGCTCGTACGGCCGGTCGCGCCGCTGCCGACGCTGCTCGCCATCGCGCTCATCGCGGGCGTCCTGTCCGGCGTGGCGCTGACCGTCGCCGTCGTCGTGGTCGTGTTCGCCGGCTACCGACGCGGCCAGAATCCGGACACCCTGGTCGGACCGCTCGTGACGACGACGGGCGACGTGTTCGGCATCGCCTTCCTGTTGCTCGCGGTGCGAATCGTGCTCGCGCTCGGGGGTGGGTGAGTGCCGACGTCCTGGACCGTTCGCGCCATCACGCGGGCGACGCTCCCGGTTCTGCTCGCGCTCACCGTCGTCGAAATCGGTAGCGGACTCGTCCTCGGATCGTTCGAGAGCGAACTGCTCCGGTACCCCTCGCTGCTCGCGCTGGTCCCCGTCATCATCGGCACGGCGGGCAACCTCGGGAGCATCCTCGCGGCGCGACTCTCGACAGCGTTCCACCTCGGCACCCTCTCGTTCGAACGCGGCGACGAACTCCTGGCGGGCAACGCCGCCGCGACCATCGCGCTGTCGGTGACCGTCTTCCCCGTCGTCGGTGCCGGCGCGTGGGTGTTCACGCGAGCGACGGCCGGCACCCAACTCGGGTTCGCGACGGTCGTGACCGTCGCGCTGGCCAGCGGCGTCGTGCTGGCGTTCGTCGCGATCGCGGTGACGCTCGTGGCGACGTACGCCGCCTACCGACTCGAACTCGACCCGGACGACGTGGTCATTCCGGTCGTGACCAACGTCTGCGACGTGCTCGGCGTGCTCGTCCTATTCGCCGTCGTCCAGGTGCTGGTGTGAGTCCGGCCGTCTCTCCTCGACTCGAACCACACGGATTGAAACCATCACGGCGGAAACAGGGTAGACAACGGACAACTTCGGGCGACTTCGATTCGAACCCATGCAACCCATCAAGGACAGCGTCCACGACCACGTCGAACTCCCGCCGGTCGCCGAGGACCTGCTCGACACGGACCCCCTCCAGCGACTCCGGCACGTCAAGCAGTTGAGCACCGTCCGCCTCGTCTACCCGTCGGCGAACCACACGCGCTTCGAGCACAGTCTCGGCGTCGCCCACCTCGCGGACCGCGCGCTGGACCACCTCGGAGTCGAGGGCCACCGCGCGAAGATGGTCCGCGCGGCCGCGCTTCTGCACGACGTGGGTCACGGTCCCTACGGCCACCAGACCGAGGGCGTCATCGAGCGCCGACTCGGCCGTCACCACGACGAGGTCGGCGACCTGCTGGCCAGCGGGGAGCTCGCGGCCGTGCTGGAACGCCACGACCTCGACCCGCGCCGGGTGGCCGCGCTCGTCGCGGGCGAGGGGGAACTCGGGCAACTCGTCGCGGGCGAACTCGACGTCGACCGGATGGACTACCTCGTCCGGGACGCCCACCACACCGGCGTCCCCTACGGCACCATCGACCACGGTCGCCTGCTCCGGGCGCTGCGGTTCGCGGGTGGCGAACTCGTCCTCGCGGAGGGCAACGTCCGGGCCGCCGAGAGCCTGCTCGTCGCCCGCGCGCTGATGAACGCGACCGTCTATCGCCACCACGTCTCCTGCATCGCGGGCACGATGCTCGAACGCGCAAGCGAGCGCCTGCTCGACGCGACCGACCTCTCCCCGGAGCGGTTCCGGCGGCTCACCGACGCCGAACTGCTCGCCGCGCTGCGCGACTGCGACGCGACCGCCGAGATGGCCGACCGGCTCAGGGGACGGAACCTCTACAAGCGCGCGACGTGGGCGGAGTGGGACGCGGTGCCCGAGGCCGTCGTCGCCAGCGACCACGAGGCGATTCGGCGCTACGAGCGCGAGATAGCGGCCGAGGCGGACGTCTCGGAGGAGGAGGTCGTCCTGGACGCGCCCGGCGAACCGAGCATGCCCGAGTCGTCCACCCGCGTCGTCGTGAACGGCGAGATTCGACGGCTCGACGACCAGTCTCCGCTCGTCGAGGGGCTACAGGCCGCCCACCGAACCCAGTGGCGACTCGGCGTCTACGCGCCCGAAGCGGAGACGACGGTCGTCGGTGAGGCGGCGGAGGCGGTACTGGGCCTCACTCCTTCAACGCACCCGCGGTCAGACCGCTGACGATGCGCTCCTGAGCGATGACGACCAGCACCGCGACGGGGAGGACGCCGACGATGCTCGCGGCTGCCATCAGGTTGTAGTACGCCTGGAACTGCCCCTGGTAGTTCAGGATGCCCCAGACGATGGGGGCCCAGTGCTGGGCCTGCCCGTCGGTCATCAGGAACGAGAAGAAGAACTCGTTGTACACCGAGATGAAGGTGAGGACGCCGGCGGTGGCGACGCCGGGCGCGGACAGCGGCATGATGACCCGGAACAGCGCGCCGATGCGGGTCGCGCCCTCGACGCGCGCGGCGTCCTCCAGCCCGTCCGGTATCTGGCCGTAGAACGTCGTCAGGATGAATATCGTCAGCGGCATGTACAGCCCCGAGAACGGCGTCACGAGCGCTCCCGGCGTGTTGAACCAGCCCGGGCTCGACACCCCCAGGACCGAGACGTTGCCGGTGAAGAAGTTGAACAGCGGCAGGATGAACGCCGCCGGGGGGAAGTACGAGATGGCCAGCAGGAGGAGCAACAGGCCGGTCCGGCCGCGGAACTCCAGGCGACCGAAGGCGTACCCGGCGAAGCTCCCGATGAAGAGGACGATGACGGTCGTCGTCAGCGCGATGGCGATGCTGTTGAACATGTACCGGTGGAACGGGAGGAGCTGGAACATCTCGACGAACGACCCGGGGTTGAACCCCTTCGGCACCAGTCCCATGTTGGAGATGCGAGCCAGCGGCGTCAGCGCCAGCACGAGCAGCCAGTAGAACGGGAACAGCGTCGTGACGATGAAGAAGATGGCGGCGACGTAGAACATCGCCCGGTACGCCTTCCGGGGGTTCTGGATGGTGCTCTGCACCCAGCGCGTGTACGGTCCGTCCTCGGGCTCCTGTTCGTACGACATGGTTAGCTCACGTCCGCGAACCAGACGATGTACACCATCGCCACCGACCCCACGATGACCGCCGTGATGAACGCCACCGCCGCCGACGTTCCGTATCGTCCCGAGCTGAACGTATCGACGACGAGACACGTGAGGGTGGGGATGTTGCTACAGCTCGTTATCGTCTCGACGATTCCGAACACCCGCATCGCCTGAATCGTCCGGAACAGCATCGCCACCAGGAGCGTCGGCAGCACGAGCGGGAACGTTATCATCTTGAACATCTGCCACTTCGACGCGCCCGACACGCGACCGACCTTGTACAGCGTTCGGTCGACGCTCTGCAGGCCCGCGAGGATGAGCAGCGCCATGAACGCCGACGCCTTCCAGATGTCGGCGACGATGAGGATTATCATCGAGTCGACGCTGTTGATGAGCGGCGTCGACGAGAACACGCCGAGGTCCTGCATCAAGCTCGTGCCGAAGCCGATGCCCGGCTGGAACAGCAGGTAGAAGATCATCCCCTGGATGGCGATGGGGACCGCCCACGGGATGATGATGGCGACCCGTACCCAGCGCCGTCCCCGGAAGTCCTGGTCGAGCACGAGCGCCTGGCCGAAGCCGACGAGCGTCTCGAACGCCACGCTCACGACGGTGAAGATGAGCGTCACGACGATGGCGCTCGAGAACGGCTGGCTCAGACTGAAGAAGGGGTTCCCCAGGATGCTGTCGCGCTCGCCTGTCATGAGGGCGACGTAGTTTTCGATTCCGACGAACTCGTCGACGTAGCCCCCGCCGAAGAGATTGTCCGCGTGGAGCGACAGCTCGAACGTCCGAACGAGCGGCCAGAACGCCATCGCACCGACCAGCAGGAACGCCGGAAGAACGAGCAGGTACGCGAACTGCTCCTCGTCCAGCCGCTCGGTCCAGCTGGCGGGGCGTTTGACCAGCGTTCGCACGGAGCTGCGCTCCGTACTCATCGGGTCAGACGCTCCCCTCGATGTCCTGTAGCGTGCTCTTCAGCGCCGACATCGCCTGGTCCGGCGCCTGCTGCTGGGCGAGCACGGCGTTGACGCGGTCGGCGATGGCCGTCGACTCGTCGGGCCAGACGACGGTGACGGGGCGCGGAATCGCGTTCTCGCCGGCCAGCCGGAGCGTCTCGAGGTAGTCGCCCCAGACGTCCACCTGCTGTGCCTGCTGGGTCTGCAGGAAGGTGCTGTCCGGCGGGAAGTAGCCGAGCTGGCTGAACTCGTACTGCCGGAAGGCGGGTTTGGCGACGGCGTTGAGCACCTCCACCGCGGCCTGCTTGTTCTGGGAGTTGGGGTTGAGCGTGAGGTGCCAGCCGCCGAGGGCGGCCGCCGTGCCGCCGGTCCCCTGCGCCTGGGCCTGGTTCGGTCTGACCCCGTAGGGCATCGGCATGACGCCGAGCTGGTCGCCGAACTTCTGGGCCGCCTGGAAGAGCCCGGACGGCCACCAGCGCATCGCGACGGCGTTCTCGTTCATGAACGCCGACTGCGACGGCCCCTCCGTCCACTGGAGCACGGCCTCCGGAGATATCTGCTGGTACCCCTCCAGCGAGAACTGGTCGTCCTGGCCGTGGACGAAGGTCCGACCGGCCCGGAGCGCCTGGATGACGGGCTCGGCGTCGACCGTGACGGGCCGGTCGCCGACGGGACCGAAGAGGTTCTCGCGGCCGCCGAAGTAGGCGCCGCCGAACGACGTCATCAGTTCGTTGAACGTACAGCACGACAGGCCCTCGTAGGCGTTCGCCTGCCACGAGTAGCCGTACTGGGTGTTCTGCTGTTGCTGGGTCTGGCTGATGACCTGAGAGAAGCGCTCCCACGAGATGGGTTCGGTCGACCAGTTCTGCCCGTCCGGGTCGAACCCGGCGTCGGTCACCCAGTCCTTGCGGTACTGGATCGTCGGCAGGTCGGTGAAGTACGGCACGCCGTAGAGGTCGCCGTTCGGCGCCGACGCGGTGTTGACGCTGGCCGTGAAGTTGTCCTGCTTGATGCGGTTCACGGTCTCCTGAGACAGTTCGTCGCTCAGATTCGCTATCTGATTCCGGGCGATGAACGGTATCGTCCACCCGCTGTCCATCCGGAGGATGTCGGGCTGGTTACGGCCGGCCTGCAACCACTGGCGATACTGCTGCTGGACGTCGTCTGAGATGTTCGAGGTTACGATGACCTCGATTTCGACGTTCTGGGACATTCCCGCGTCGCGTAGCGCCTGGGTTATCGCGTCGACGTTCTGCTTGTCGACGGGATTGCCCGCCCACTGAATCGTGGTCGCTCCCTGTCTCGTCGCGGTCGCGAACCCGGAAACCCCCGTGAGCCCCCCGGCCGCCCCGACGGTCTTTACGAACTTCCGTCGCGTCGTGGCCTTTCGTGCCATTTGTTTCCGCTCCCCACCGGAATACCACAGACGTTCTCAAATGAGTTGCGTATCAGTCGTGACAAGTAGCAGTATAATCACATTCACTCGGACGATTGGTTGAAACCGACCGGTAATCGGGTGAGTGTACGAGGGCGGCGCTCGTCGCATCGATTATACGTTCGATAAGTCTGTTAACACGTTCTGTAATCGAATGCAAGACATGGATACGCTCGCTTATGTGATGGATAGTAACCATACCGGACGTCGTACTGCGAGCAAATGTCGAACTCGGAACTTCTCGGGATAGTCGCCGGCCAACTCCTGGCGGTGGCGGTGCAGGCGGTCCAGTTCGTCGGCTTCTGGACCTCCGTGTCGCTGCCGCTGCTGTACGTGCCGCTGCTCGCAGACGGCCTGGAGGCCGGAGCGGAGCTGTTCGCCGGACTGGTAGCGCTACACGTCGTCTCGCTGGTGCTCGGTCACGAGTACGGACGGGACGAGGTCACCGACGACGTCACCTGACGCCGACTGCGGTCATCCCCGCTCGCCGCCCACCTCGTCGACGGCCTCGGCTTTCGCCCGGGAGCGCTCGACCACGTCCGGTCGCCCCTGGACCGCGAGCGACACCGTCTCCCCGCCGTAGTCGACGCCCTCGACGGTCGCGTGGTCGTACGCCCACGAGACGACTCCCATCGCGTCGTCGCAGTTCGGCATCGTCAGTTCGGCGCGCTCGGTCGGCAGTCGTTCCCGGAGGGCGGCGACCAGCCGCTCGACGTTCGTCCCCGCCGTGACGCTGACCGGGACGACCGCAGGCGCGAGTTCCGCGGCGACGGCCCGTCGGCGTTCGCGCTCGTCGTCGTCGAGCAGGTCGACCTTGTTCAGCGCGGTCACGACGCGCTCGCGCTCGACGTCCTGTGCGTCGAGGACATCGAGCGACACCGAGAGCTTCTCGCGGAGTTCCTCGACCGGATCGCTGGCGTCCGCGACCAGGACCACGGCGTCGGCCGCCGCCGCCTCCGACAGCGTCGCGCTGAACGACTCGACCAGCCAGTGGGGCAGGTCGTCGACGAATCCCACGGTGTCGGTCACCAGCGCCGGCCGCTCGGCGAGCGTCGCCCGGCGTGTCGTCGTCTCCAGCGTCTTGAACAGCCGGTCCTCGACGGCCGCCGTCGCGTCGCGGTCTGGATGGTCCGGCTCCGCGGCGAGGTCGAGGTCGTCGGCGAGTCGGTGCAGCAGCGTCGACTTCCCGGCGTTCGTGTAGCCGGCGAGCGTCACGAGGTCGAATCCCTGCTCGCGGCGGCGTTCGCGGTACTGTTCGGCCGGCTCAGGCAGGTCATCGAGCTTCGACTCCAGTTCGTCGATGCGGTCCCGGACGTCGTACAGCCGCGTCCCCTTCTCCGCCCACCGGTTGAACATCCCCTCGTCGCTCTCCTCGCGAATCCGGGGTAGTTCGTACTTCAGTCGCGCGAGTTCGACCTGCAACTGCGCGCGACGCGTGCTCGCCTGCTCGCCGAATATCTCGAGGACGAGGCGGTAGCGGTCGTAGACGCCGGTCCCGTCCGGGAGCGCGTCTCCCAGCTGTTTGCTCTGGCCTGGCGACAGTTGGTCGTCGACGACGACGCGGTGCGCTCCGGTCGCTGCAGCGCGGTCGGCGAGTTCCTCGACCTTCCCCGCCCCGAGATACGTGCCGGGGTCCTCGGGGCGGACCTGCGTGACCGCTCCGACGACCTCGTAGCCCGCGGCCGCGGCGAGCGCGCGAATCTCTTCTGTTTCGACTGGCTTCGCGTCGGCACGCCGCGCGACGAGCGCCGGCGTGCCGGTTCCCGAATCGTGTTGCATTGCTGTGTAATGACGTGGTATCGGCTAGCGAACGATACCGATCGGCCGGAGTCGAGCCGCGAGTCCGGCCGGCGAACGAAAGAGAACCGGGTAACCGCTACGCTTCCGACGTGGCGACTCCGGAAGCAGGGCCGACGACCCGGCTTAGTGGAAGGATAAGGTCTCCATGGGCCTCGACTCACCAGTCGCGCGACTATCATTAATAATTTCCCCGCCGTGCGGCCCGACTCCGCTCGACGCCCCCTGCCCCACGGGTCGACGCCGCTCGCGGCCGAGCGTCGGAGACCATCACGGGCTCAAAATCGTCGCCGAACGCGAATTTGATATCGCACTATAGGATTTATTCCAACTGCTTTTAAATACGGTAGCGTCGTCCGCCATGGAGTCGTCCGTCATTCGAGACGCTCCGATGCACCTCGCGACGTTACGCGAATCGGATGGTCCGTTCGCGGCCGTCGATCACGGCCTCGGCCCCCATCGGCAGCGGAAGAACCGGCGCCGCGTGGCCGAAGTCGAGGTCGAACACCACCGGCAGGCCGTCTGCGTAGTCGGCGACGGTGCCGGCGATGGCCTCGCGCTGCCGCCGGCGGAACTCCTCGCGGTCCTCCCGAGCACCGCCCGGCGTCTCGGGCTTGCCGACGAGTAGGGCCGCGAGGTCGTCGAGGACGCCCCGTTCACCGAGCGCGACGAAGAACCGCTCGACCTCGCTCGCTCCGGGCGTTTCGCCGGAGGTTTCGACCGCCAGCGCGCAGTCGTCAAGCGAGTCCGGGTCGAAGTACGGCGCCCCGGCGAGCAGGTGGGTACGGAGCATCGACAGACAGCCGCCGACCACGGGTGCGCGCACCCGTTCGTCGGGTCCGTGCCACTCCCAGCCGTCGGCCGGGAACCAGGTCCGGGGTTCCCGGTCGTCGAAGTCGTAGTAGTCGTCGCTCCACCGGGGTGCGGGACGGACCCGACCGAACGGCGTCTCCCCGAGCGCCCGTTCCACGTTCGCGCGCGTGTAGGGGTGGACGGCGGGGTCGGCGGCCAGGTCCGGGAACAGCTGACCGCCGTAGAAGGAGACGAGACCGGCGCTGTTGAGGAAGAGGTGGAGGTGGGTGTTGTCGCTGGACCCGAAGAACCGCTTGGGGTTCCGGGCGACGGCGTCGGCGTCGAGGTGGTCGAGCAACTGGACGGCGCGGTTACCGCCCATCGCGGCGACGACGGCGTCCGTCTCGTCGTCCCGAAAGGCGTCCATCACGTCCTGCGCTCGGGCCTCGGGTCGGTTGCGAAGCCACGCCGTGTCTCGGGTCGCCGTATCGAAGAGCTTCGTCCGGACGCTGAACGACCGGAGACGGCGCAGACCCTCGTCGAACCCGTCGGGCGGGGCGTGGGAGGGAGCGATGACGGCGACGGTGTCGCCGGCCGTCACGGGCGGCGGATAGTCGCAGTCGAACATGCCAGCGAAAGGAATCCGGGTTCGGAGTTACGTGTTCTGGCCGGGGAACCCCGCATTCTTTAAATGTTGTATCGTATGTCGCTATACAGAATCCCTTTCCGACCGTCTTGCTCTCCTCACTCTCTTCGGAGGTACGGAAACACACCCGCCAGAAATACAATCGCCGCTGGATGTCGAAGTACTACCTCGTCGTCGGGGTGCCCTATGACTGCTATGACTGAGACGACTTCATCCCGGGACGGGCGTCATCTGGTCGGAGAGGTGACTCGATGGTTTCTGCTCACCGGCAACCGCCTCCTCGTCTCGCTCGTCCCGTTCGCGATACTGGGGGCGTACATCCTTCGCGTGGCGACCATCGCCCGACGAACGGCGGCGTTCGGCCCGTTCGTCCCCGAAACCGACCGTCGGTCGAGCGGCGACGAGACGTAGGGTCCGGGGGTCGACGCGGACTTCGACGAGGGTGGACGCCCCGGTAGGGGGAACCTTCTCTCGGAAACGTCGCGCGTGAGGTGTGACGGGGCCGAGTCGCTACCGGTACACCTCGCCGCGGGGTTCGTACTCCATCTCCTCGCGCACCTGCGTCGCCGTCTCCGCTCCGAACTTCCGTTCGACGAGGTGGAGTGCGAGGTCCAGTCCCGAGGTGACCCCGCCCGCGGTCAGCACGTCGCCGTCGTCGACGACCCGGGCGTCGACGACCTCGGCGTCCGTCGCCCGCAGGTCGTCGAGCGCGCTGGCGTGCGTCGTCGCCGGCCGTCCGTCGAGGAGGCCGGCGCGTGCGAGCAACATAGCGCCGGTACAGACCGACGCGACCGTCGTACCCGCCTCGCTCGCCGCGGCGACCGCGTCCGGAACCGCACCGTGCTCGGCCTCCGTCCACGCGCCCGCCTCGTTACGGTCGTTCCAGCCGCCGCCCGGGACGACGAGCAGGTCGGGCGACAGGTCGTCCAGGTGGGCGTCGACCTCGACGCCGAGGCCGTGGCTCGCTGCGACCCGTTCGCGGTCGTCGAGCGTGCACAGCGACGTCCGGCAGTCCGCGCCGGCGTTCGCGGCGTTCTTCAGCACCTCGAAGGGGCCGATGGCGTCCAGTTCGTCGAAGCCCTCGTACAGCAGGATGGCGACCTTCATGCGACTGGACGACGGTGAACCCCTACCGGCAAAAGGGTTCGCACGGCCGGGCCGCGACGGTGCGTCGCCGGCGACGCGCCGATGGAGCCGACCTCACCGCGCTTTCGACGTCTCGACGGGACCCGGCCAGCGTTCTCGACGTATCGTCGCCGCCTTCGGCGAAAATTCCTTTCCGAATACGGGACGAAGACTTCGGCGTATGTCGCCCAGAGAGTGGGAGTATGAGACGATTCGTCCGCCGCGGGAGTCGACGAAGAAGGAAGCGGCCGACCCGAAAGGGAAGCTGAACGAACTCGGCGCGGAGGGGTGGGAACTGGTCGAGAGCATCGAGTACGTCGGCGGAGGGACGAAGTTCCTGGTGTTCAAGCGGCCCGTCGAGGGCGAGGAGTCAACGGATGCCTGAGAGCGACGGCGGGGGCATCAGCACCGCGAACACGATGCGCGAACGGGCCGGAGAGAGTCATCTCAAACTGCGATTTCTGCTACAGAGCAATCGACTGGTGGTGACGGCCGTCCTGGCCGCGTCGGTGTTCGTTCTGTTCGTCCTCGCGGGCGTGTTCGTCTATCCGAACTTCGCTTCGCAACTGCGGGGGAGCGACACCCTCGAGACGATGTTCTCGACGATGATCAGCGTCGTCGTCACCGGGACCACCCTCGTCGTCACCATCAACCAGCTGGTGCTCTCCCAGGAGACGGGGCCGCTGGGCGACCAGCGCAAGCGGATGAGCGACGCGATGGACTTCCGTACGTACGCCAGTGAACTGATGGGGAAGACGACGCCGTCGGACCCGTCGGCGTTCCTCCGGGAGATAATCGACGTCAGCGAGACCCGCGCCAGACGGTTGCGAGAAGCGGTCGCGGACAGCGAGAACGACGACCTGCGCGACGAGGTCGACGAGTTCGTCGACAGCGTCACGGGCAACGCCCAGACAGTCAAGGAGGAACTCGACGGGGCGTCGTTCGGTTCGTTCGAGGTGCTGTTCGCCGCGCTCGACTTCAACTACTCCTACAAGATATTCCAGGTCGAGCGAATCAGCGACGAGTACGCGGACGACCTCACCGACGACCAGGCGGCCGCGCTCGACGACCTTCGGACTTCGCTGACGATGTTCGGGCCGGCGCGCGAGCACATCAAGACGCTGTACTTCCAGTGGGCGCTGGTCAACCTCTCGCAACTCATCCTCTACGCCGCGGTGCCGGCGCTCATCGTCGCAGGAAGCATGCTGGCGTTCGCCAGTTCGACGACGCTCCCCGGCACCACGTTCGGCGTCGCGAACGTCCTCTGGGTGACGGGCGTCGCGTTCACGGTGACGCTCGTTCCCTTCCTGCTCTTCACGTCGTACGTGCTCCGCATCGCGACCATCGCGAAGCGCACCCTCGCCATCGGCCCGCTCATCCTCCGGGACTCCCAGCGGTAGCGGAACGGGTCCACGGACGCCGACGCAGTCGACCGGGCCGTAGCGAACGACGAAAACGAGACGTTCCCTCTCAGGCGTTCTGGACCTGCTGGAGCACGTCCGGCGCGTCCTCCAGCGCCTCGTCCAGCCTGTCGGCGTCGGGGCCGCCGCCCTGTGCGAAGTCCGGCGGACCGCCGCCGCCACCGCCGACCTTCGCCGCGAGTTCGCTGACGACGTCGCCGGCGTTGACGTCGCTTCCCTCGGGGACGGCGACGACGAATGTCGCGCCGTCGGCTCCGCTGCCGATGACGGCTATCTTGCCCTCCTCGACGAGGGCGTTCGCGGTCGCGCGGAGTTCGTCCATGTCGGCATCGATGCGCTGGACGACGGCCGCCGTGTCCCCGACCGTGACCTCCTCGCCGCCGCCACCGCCGCTGGCGCGGGCCTCGGCGAGTTGCTCTTTCAGGTCCTCGATGGTCTTGCCCCGTTCTTTCCACTCGCGGAAGAAGCGCTCGGCGGTCTCGGGCACCTCCTCCGTGGAGACGTCGAGCGTGTCGGCGGCCGCGCGGAGGTCGTCCTCGGCCTCCTGGGTGGCCTCGATGGCGGCGTCGCCCGCGGCGAACGTGATGCGCTCGACGCCGTCCTGCACTCGTTCGGTGTTCAGTATCTTGATAGCGCCGACGTCGCCGGTCCGCCGGACGTGCGTGCCGCCGCAGGCCTGCACGTCCTCGGCGACGTGGATGAGCCGGATGTTCGTGCCGCCCGGGATGCCGCCCTGGTAGAGGTCGAAGCCGAACTCCTCTTCGGCCTCGTGGCGGTTCGGCCACTCCTGCTGGATGGTCGTGTTCTCCATCACGATGTCGTTGGCGAGGAGCTCTATCTCCTTGGCCGTCTCGCGGTCGATGCGCTCGTAGTGGCGGACGTCGATGCGCGAGCTGTCGGTCCCCTTCTGGGCCCCGGCCTGGCGGACGTGGTCGCCCAGCACCTGACGGGCGGCGTGGACGACGATGTGGGTCGCGGTGTGGTGGCGCATCAGCCGCCGGCGACGCTCGACGTCGATCTGGCCGCGGACGATGTCGCCCTTGCCGACCGCCTCCTCGGTGCGGTGGAGGACGACGCCGTTCTCGATGGTCGTGTCCTCGACCTGGACCGTCTTCTCGTCGGTCGAGATGGTTCCCCGGTCGCCGGGCTGGCCGCCGCCCTCGGGATAGAACATCGTCTGGTCGAGCACCACGTCGTACCCGTCTTCGCGTTCGAACACGTCGAGCACCACCGCCTCGAAGTCGGTGCGGTACTGGTCCTCGTAGTAGAGGCGTTCGGTCTTCGGCAGGTCGGCCAGCCGGTCGTCCTCCTCGACCTCCTCCTCGAACGCCTGCCCGCTATCGTGGCGGTCGGCGACGATGCTGTAGAAGTCGTCGGGGACCTCGACCGCGACGCCGAACTCGTCGGCGATCTCCTGGACCATGTCCGGCTGGAGGCCGTGGGAGTCGTACAGTTCGACGAGCTTCTCGGTCGGGATGGGCTCGCCCTCCTCGGCGTGCTCGCGGGCGAGGCGACGCACCCGGCGACCGCCCTGGTCGAGCGTCTCGCGGTACTTCTCGACCTCGGTGCGGACGATGTCCCGGATGGTGTCGCGGTTCTTGTAGTCCAGGCGCTCGGCCTGCATGTCGACGAGTTCGTCGAGCGGAGCGTCGACGCCGACGTTGTCGCAGAGGCGCTTGGTGCGCCGGAGGACCATCCGTGCGAGGTAGCCCGTACCGACGTTGCTCGGGACGATGCCGTCGCCGAGCATGTAGGCGAGCGTGCGGCAGTGGTCGGCGATGGCGTAGATGTCCTCGAGCGGTTCCAGCAGGTCCTCGAGGCGCGTCGTGGAGACGTCTAGCTTCTCGGCGATGTTGTCCCGGGCGGCCTCCATGTCCTCGGCCTCGTCGATGTCCATGTGGCCGGCGAGCTTCGAGGCGCGGTGGACGAGTTCGGCCTCCTCGTCGGTGTGGTCGATGCCCGCGTTCTCCTTGAGGAACGATATCATCTCGGGGTAGACCGCCTCGTAGACGGTCGGGGTCCCCTGGGACATCCACGTCCACCGTTCGAGGCCGTACCCGGTGTCGACGATGTAGGTGTCCATCTTCGAGTAGCGGTTGCCGTCCTTCATCTCGTACTCGCCGTCGGGGTCCTGCTCCATCGACATGAAGACGAGCGTGGCGAGTTCGGCACCGCGGTAGATGACCTCGATGGCGGGCCCGGCGTTGCCGCCGCCGACCCACGGGTCCTCGATGTAGGTTATCTCCTCCAGGTTCGCGCCCATCGACTCGAAGAACTCGTCGCAGTACTGGACCGTCTCGTCCTTCCAGTACACCTCGCCGGAGTAGGCGTACTGGTCGCCGACCTCCTCGCGGGCGTTGAACGCGTGGTGGGCCATCATCTCGAAGGCCATCGTGTGCCGGCCGGTCTTGCCCACGTTGTCGATGTCCTGCATCCGGATGCAGGGCTGGCTGATGGTGAGGGGGTTCGCCGGCGGCGGCGTCTCGCCCGACGTGACCAGCGGCTGGAAGTCGTAGATCGACGCCTGGGTGAGCAGGACATCGTCGCGCCAGCGGTTCGCGGCGACGGGGTAGGGGTCGATGCGCTCGTGGTCGTTTTCCTCGAAGAACGAGAGGAACGCCTCTCGCATCTCCGTGAGCGACAGTTCCTTGTCGAAGCCCGGATTGTCGATGAACGAGTACTCCTCGCAGGGAGGCTCACCACACGTCGTCCGGTCGTGGTCGCGCGTCCAGAAGTGGTCTCCACACTCCGAACACTCCTTTCGCACGAAGTCGTTGTCCTCGAAATATTCGAGGCGATACTCTTCCTCGAGTTCACTCATTCGTGGTTGTTCCTCGCCCGTCAGCGGGTAAAACAGTTCCGCAAGTACTACCTCCGGCGAATAGGGGCGTCGAGCGTGCGTTCGGCGAACGTCGCGCGAGCGTTGCGCGGCCGGTCGTCGACGGTCTCTCGCTGAAGGGGAAATTCCCCTCGCGGTCACCTCGCTGCGTCTCTCCCCGGCGACGCTGCCGCCGACGCCGGCAGGCGAATCGCCGACCGCTCTCAGAGAGTGAACGTCTCGAACCGGCGGACGGCGTACCGGTAGGCGGCGGGCGGTGCGACGACGCCGAAGAGGACGGCGACCGCGCCGCCGGCCAGTCGGACGGTCTCGGCCCCGGGAGCCAGCGGGACGCCGGCGAGGTCCGCGAGGAAGGCGACGAGGCCGGCGACGACTTTGGGGGCACCCTCGACTGCGAACAGCGCCGCGCCGCCGAAGCCGAGGACGACGACGATGGAGTAGGGCGCGAACGCGGTCTTGCTCGGGACGACGACCCGCCGGCTCCGGGTCACCTTGACCTCGCTGAACCGCGGGAAGGTGGTGCCGACGCCGAGCGCGACGACAGTGCCGGCGACCGTGACGACCGCACTCGCAGCGGCCAGCGCCAGCCAGCGTGCGGGGGCGAGCGGACTCAGGTAGCCCGTGAGCGCGGTCGCCGCGACGACGAGCGGGAGACCGACCAGCGTCGCCGCCAGCACGTGTCCGCGGACGAACCGGTCGCCGTCGACGGTCGAGGTGAGAGTGACGGGGAGCATCGCGCCCTCGTCGCCGAGGGGGTTGAGCGCCGACGCGCCGACCGCCCAGGTGCCGTAGAACGCGAGGAAGACGGGCAGCGACCGGGGGATGAACCCGTTTTCGACGGCGTTGCGAAGCGGCGTGACGAGGAAGAAGAGGGGGTAGGCGACGTAGACGAGCCGCAGCGGCGAGCGCTTCGTCCGCCGCCAGACGTTCGCGGTGACGGTGCGCGTCTGACGGTGGGCGACGCCGGCGAGGAACCCGAGACTCGACTCGCCGGCGGCGTTCCGTTTCGTCCCCGACCCTCCCGTCCGGGACTCGCGCGACTCGGGGCGGACGCGGTCGGTGTACCAGAGCCGGGTCGCCGCGCGCACGTCGACCGCGAGCAGGGCCGGAATCGCGACGGCGACGAGCGCGACTGCGCCGGCGACCCGGGCGAACGAGGGGTCGACGCCCGTCGTCCCGACCAGCAGCGCGTCGCCGAAGTACGCCATCGGGGCGTCCCGGAGGACGGTGCCGAGGCGTAACAGCACGTCGCCGAAGGCCTCCGACGTGATGGCGGCCATGTAGACGAGGAAGGCCGCGACGAACACGACGCTCCTGTAGCGTGCGAGCAGTTCGGACTGCGCGAACGCTATCTTGAGGGCGACGCCGACGACGTGGCCCGCGAGCAGAGCGGTCGCTAGCAGCGCCGCGGCGGTGACGGGGACCGCGACGACGGGCACGGGCGTCCCGAGCGCGACGCTCCAGGCGGCGCTCGTCGCGAGCAGCGGAACGACGGCGATGGAGAACAGGCGACCGAACTCCGCGAGAACCAGTCCGCCGACCACGTCGCGGGCCGGCACGGTCGTCAGCATGCCGGCCTCCCGGTCGATGCGGCCCGTCTTTCCGACGGTGCGCATCGCCGTAATCACGCCGACGCCGACCCAGGCGACGGCGGTCGCACCGCGTGCGGCGGCGAGCAGCGGCAGGTTCGCCGCGATTCGGTCGCCGAACCGGTAGATGCCGTACGCGCCGCCGACGGTCGGGACGCCGACGAACAGCAGGAGGAAGACCCCGAAGCCGAGCATCTGAACGGTGTTGTCGGTGATGGCGCGGACGCTCCGGCGGTACTCGACGCGGGCGATGCGGAGGCTCCGGCGTGGCGTCGGCCAGTTCATCGCTCTACTGCGGCCGGTTCCTCGCTCGTCACGTCGAGGAACACCTCCTCCAGGCTCCGTTCGGCCTCCGCGCGGTGGGTGAGCCGTTCCGGGGAGTCCTCGGCGACGAGGTCCCCGTCGTACAGCACGCCCACCGTGTCGGCGAGTTCCTCGACGACGGGCAGGATGTGCGTCGAGAGGAAGACGGTCATCCCGCGGTCGGTGAGTTCGGAAATCAGGTCGCGCACAGTCCGGGCGGCGCGGGGGTCCAGCCCCGACGTCGGTTCGTCGAGGAAGACGACCGCGGGTTCGTGGAGGATGGCCTGGACGAGCGCCGCCTTCTGTTTCATCCCCTTCGAGTAGGTGTCGACGCGGTCGTCGGCGTCCGCCAGGAGGTCGAACCGGTCCAGCAGCGCGTCGATGCGCTCGTCGGCCGCCCGTTCGTCCATGTCGCGCAGACCGGCGACGTACCGCAGTTGTTCCCGGCCGGTGAGTTCGTCGTACAGCGGCGGCTCCTCGGGGAGGAAGCCGACGTGGCCGACGACCGCCTCGCGGTCGGCGACGGAGTGGCCGGCGACGCGGGCGGTCCCGCTCGTCGGACGAATCAGCGTCGTCAGCATCCGCATGGTCGTCGTCTTGCCCGCGCCGTTCGGTCCGAGGAACCCGTACACCGACTCGGCGGGGACGCTCAGCTCCAGGTCGTCGACGACGGTCGTCTCGTCGTACCGCTTGGTCAGCCCCTCGGTCTCTATCGCCGGGTCGGCGGGCGAGCGACTCATCGCCCCACCTCCCGGCGGTGGCGACGTGAGCGGAGGACCGGGGCAGCCCGAGAGCCGTGGCAGGCGTACGTCATATCCCTACGAGCACGCTGGGGGGTGAAAAGACCATCTCTCGGGCGGAAGAGAGCGTTCTTCGCCGACCGGAACGCTCCCGCCGAACTGGAGGTCGACCGTCTCCGACGACGAACCGAAGCGGGGTCCGGACGACGGAGCGACGGGAAGCCCAGCGAGTCCGGAGGGCGTTCTCGGTCAGTCGTCGAGCGCGAGCGAGGCGAGCATCGCCTCCAGTTGGACGCGCTCGTTCGCGCCTTCCGTGATGCGGTAGTCGGCCTCGCCGACGCGGTCGAGGATGCGCACGGCGTCGTCGTCGTCGAGGTCGAACTCCCAGACGGAGCGGTGAATCTGGTCGATGACGTCGCCGCCGGCCATGCCGCGCTCGGTGAGCAGTTCGTCGAGCGTCGAGCGCGCCTTGCTGAAATCGCCCGCGAGCGCCATGCTGACCATCTCCTCGATGTCGTCCGGGCGGGCGGTGCTGGTGATGGTGAAGACGGTGGACTCGTCGACCGTCTCGCCCATCACGGCGGCGGCCTGGAGCGCATTGATGGCCTTGCGCATGTCACCGTCGGCGGCGTAGACGAGCGCGTCGACGCCGCCCTCGGTCGTCTCGATGTCCTGGTCGGCCGCTATCTCGCGGACGTACTCCGCGATGGCCTCGTCGGAAAGCGGGCCGAACCGGAAGACGGCGCACCGCGACTGGATGGGGTCGATTATCTTGCTGGAGTAGTTACACGACAGGATGAACCTGGTGTTGTGCGAGAACTGCTCCATCGTCCGGCGGAGCGCCGACTGGGCGTCGTCCGTCAGCGAGTCCGCCTCGTCCAGGAAGATGATGCGGTAGTCGTACCCGCCGAACGACGAGCGGGCGAAGTTCTTGATGCGGTCCCGGACCACGTCGATGCCGCGCTGGTCGGAGGCGTTCAGTTCGAGGAAGTTGTCCCGCCAGTCGTCGCCGTACACCTCGCGAGCGATGGCGAGCGCGCTGGTCGTCTTGCCGACGCCGGCCGGCCCGGAGAAGAGGAGGTTCGGGAGGTCGTCCTGCCGGATGTAGCTCTGTAGTCGGTCCGTGATGTCGTCGTGGCCGGCGACGTCGGAGAGCTCCTGCGGGCGGTACTTCTCGACCCAGATATCGCCGCGCCCGGCGGCGCTCTCCTCGTCGGCGTCCGTCGCCTCCTCGGCGGCTTCGGCCGCCTCGGCGTTCGCCCCGGCCTCGTCCGCGTCAGCCTCGGTCATACTCCAGCAGAGGTACCTGTTACCCTTAAAGCCCGCGAGAACGGCCGCGCCGCGGAGCGATAGGTGGCGGTTGGATTCCGCCGTCCGAACCGGAAACATCCGTTTCGGGAGTTATAAGCACTCAATTACTATCCCGACGGTCGTCGTTCCCGGCCGACATGATGGAACGCTCGGCCGCCGTCCTCGCGGTCAGCGTCGTCCTGGTCGCCGCGCTCGCCGCGGTTCCGGCGACGGTCGCGGCCCAGGAGACGCGAACGGGCGGAACGGTCGTCGTCGAGCGCGGCGAAACCGTCGACGGCGACCTCACCGTCACCGCGGGGAGCCTCGTCGTTCGCGGAACCGTGAACGGCGACGTGACGGCGCTCTCGGGCAACGTCGACGTCCCGGGGACGGTGAACGGCGACCTGGTCGCGTTCGCCGGCAACGTCCGGGTGAGCGGCGACGTCGCCGGCTCGGTCAACGCCGCCAGCGGGACCACGATACTCGAACGGGGCGCACGGGTCGGTGCGGTGGAGTCCGCGAGCGGGACCGTCGCCCTCAACGGGACGGTCCGCCGGGACGCCGTCGTCGGTGCGGGTTCGATATCCCTCGGCCCCAACGCGAGCATCGGCGGCGACCTGCGGTACAACGGCGAACTCACCCGTGCTGAGGGCGCGCAGGTCCAGGGGTCTATCATCCAGAGCGACGAACTGCGGGTCGGTCCGGCCCCGGTCGTGCCGAACTGGGTCGGCGCGGTGTACGGCTTCTTCGTGAACCTCCTGCTCGGCGTCGTCCTGCTGGCGGTGTTCCCCACGTTTTCCGAGAGCGTCGCCGGTCGAGCGCGCGCTACTCCGCTGCTCTCTGGAGGCGTCGGCCTCGCGTTGCTCATCCTCGTTCCCCTCGTGCTCGTCATCTTCGCCATCACCATCGTCGGCATCCCCATCGCGGTCCTCGGCGCGCTGCTGTTCGCCGTCCTCCTCTGGGCCGCGGCGGTGTACGGGGCGTATGTCGTCGGTGCGTGGTTGCTCTCGCTCGCGGACGAGCGCAACCGCTGGCTGGCGCTCCTGCTCGGACTGCTCGTCGTCGCGGTGGTGACGAGCATCCCCATTTTCGGGGGACTGGTCCAGTTCTTCGTCCTCCTGCTGGGGCTGGGCGCGCTCTCGCTGACGCTGTGGGCGCGCTACCGGGGGCGGCGCGAGGAACCGACGCGACCCTCACAGCGCGGGCACGGGGGCGACGAGGGACCGACCACCTGAGACCGGGCGACGACACGCTAAAGGCGAGACGGGCGAAACGGGGAGTATGAACGTCACCGTCGAGGTGGTCGGCGAGGACACCCACGAGTTCGAGGTGGAGGAGGCGACGTACGCCGACCTGCTCGCGGAGGTCGGTCTCAGCCCGCACGAGGTGTCCGTGATGGTCGACGGTCGGCCGGTCCCGGAGGACCGACAGGTGGACGCGGCGCACGTGAAGGTGCTCCGGCTCATCAAGGGCGGATGACAGTCCGCGTCGCCGACCCGGACGACCATCTCGCCGTCATGCGTCTCCTCGACGCCGCGATGCTGGAAGCCAACGCCGCCGCCGTCGAAGCGCGCATCGAGGCGGGCGACGTGCTGGTCGCGGTCGAGGAGGGCCGGGTGCTGGGCGCTGCGGTGCTCGAACCGCTCGACGACGGCGTCTTCCTCCGGTCCATCGCGGTCCGGCGCGCCCGCCGCGGGAACGGCATCGGAACCGCGCTCGTCGACCGGGCGACCCGGCGTCACGGACGGCTCACCGCCGAGTTCGACGAGCGCGTGCGACCCTTCTACGCCTCGATGGACTTCGAGATGGAACGTCTGAGCGACGACCGGTTCCGGGGGTCGACCGGGGACGACCTCTGAGCGTCCGCGTCTCGCTCCGCCGCCCGACCGCCGGCCCCGTCGGCGACCGTCGTCCGGTTGCGGACGATGACGACGTCGTAGGCCCCGTCGGACGCGACGCTGGTACCGACGCTGGCGAGCGAGGTGACGACGTGGCCGGCGTCGTCGCTGCCGACGAACACCATCGTCGCGGCGGCGTCTTTCGCCATCCGGCGGATGCGTCTGGCGATGGTTCCCGGCTGCGCGTACCGGTCGACGACTGCGAACCGGAACTCGGCGGCCCGCGCGACCGACGCGACCCGCGTCCGGAGGTGGCTCACCACGTCGTCGAGGTCGAACGCCTCGTCCTCGCCGAGCCATCCTCGCTCCCGCGCGTACGCCGCGTTTCCTTCCGGGACGACGCTCACCACGAGCACGTCCTCTCCGAGGGCGCGGTCTATCTCTGCCGCTCTCCGGAGCGCCGTCGCGGACAGTTCCGAACCGTCGAATGGAACGACCAGTGTCATGTGCGAGGATAGTGTCTCCGGGCTGATATCATCCTCCGGCGATTCCCGGTCTCCGGGAACGGTCTCGCCGCGGCCGGCCCCGTCGGCATCCGAGTCGACCGTCCTCGGGCGACTGCGAACCCAAACACTGACGCGCGTCGCCCGCCAACCGCGACCATGGACGAGACGAAACGGCGTCGACTCGCGGGCATCTGGCTCGCGTTCGCCGTCCTGATGGCGTACATCACGCTCGCCGACGGGTTCGTGATGGGCGTCGGCGACCTCCTCGGACTGCTCGTCGCCCTGCTCGGCGTCGCGCTGGCGGTCGTCTACTACCTGAATCCGAGCGGCCTCCTCAGCCTCGACTCCACGTGAGGCACTGTTCAGATTAGCTGATTCCATGCGAAGGCGAGCGTTTGCAACCAATTTTCGGCGGAGCGGTGTGTTGCGTG